>JAUVQB010000507.1 GCA_030598385.1 Alphaproteobacteria bacterium
AGACGAGCCGGCGATCCTGGCCGAGACGATCAAACTCGTTCAGTCCTTGGTGGACGTGCCGCTGTCGATCGATTCCTCGATTGTGGAGGCGCTCGAGGCCGGCCTCTCCGTCTACAAGGGCAAGCCCCTGGTAAACTCGGTGACCGGCGAGGAAGAGCGCCTTGAGGCGGTGCTGCCGCTGATCAAGAAGTACGACGCGGCGGTGGTCGCCATCTCGAACGACGAGACCGGGATCTCGGAAGACCCGGACGTGCGTTACGAGGTGGCCAAGAAGATCGTCGAGCGGGCCGAGGACTTCGGCATCCCCCGCGCCAACGTGGTGGTCGATCCCCTGGTCATGCCGGTGGGCGCTCTCGGCAACGCCGGCGTCGCGGCCTTCCGTTTGATCCGCCGGCTGCGCGAGGAGCTCGGCGTCAACACCACCTGCGGCGCCTCCAACGTCAGCTTCGGCCTGCCCAACCGGCACGCCCTCAACGCCATGTTCCTGGCCATGGCCTCGGGCGCGGGCATGACCTCGGCCATCATGAACCCGCTGCATCTGGAAGAAGTGACCGCCATCATGGGCGCCGACGTCCTGAACGGCGTCGACCTCAATTGCGCGCGCTGGCTGCGCCGCTTCCGCCAACCGGCGCCCGAGGGCGCCGAAGGCGGGCGCGGCGGCCGGGAGCGCCGCCGCCGCCGGGCTTAGGAAGGCCGTCGTTTCATGGGCGAAGAGGCCCTCATCGTCTTCACGCCCTCCGGCCGCCGCGGCCGCTTCGCCCTCGGCACGCCGATCCTGACGGCGGCGCGCAGCCTGGGGGTCGATATCGATTCGGTCTGTGGCGGCCGCGGGCTCTGCGGGCGTTGCCAGATCACCCTCAGCGAAGGCGAGTTCGCCAAGCACGGCATCGCCAGCCGGCTCGACAACCTGACCGAAGTCAACGAGGTCGAGACCCACTACGACGCCGAGCGGGGCATGAAGCCCGGCCGCCGCCTGTCGTGCCAGGCCGAGCTCCGCGGCGACGTCGTCATCGACGTGCCGGCCGACAGCCAAGTGCACAAACAGGTGGTGCGAAAGCGCGCCGAGGCCCGCGCCATAGAGATCGACCCGGCAATCCGGCTGTACTATGTCGAAGTCGACGAGCCCGACATGCACAACCCCTCGGGCGACCTGGAGCGCCTCAACAAGGCGCTCCAGGAACAGTGGGGCCTGGAGAAGCTGGAGTGCGACCTGCGGGTCTTGCAGACCCTGCAGAAGGCATTGCGCGACGGCCAGTGGAAGGTCACCGTCTCGATCCACCGCGGTACGATCTTGACCAACGCCTGGCCCGGCTTCGTAGACCAGGCCTACGGCTTGGCCGTCGACGTCGGCTCGACCACCATCGCGGCCCATCTCTGCAATCTCTCGACCGGCGAGGTCATGGCCTCCTCCGGCATCATGAATCCGCAGATCCGCTTCGGCGAAGACCTCATGAGCCGGGTCAGCTACGTCATGATGAACCCCGGCGGCGAGGAGGAGATGACCAAGGTGGTGCGCGAGGCCATCAACGATCTGAC
>JAUVQB010000166.1 GCA_030598385.1 Alphaproteobacteria bacterium
GCGCCGCCCTCGAGCTTGACCCCGGCACAGCCGGTCTCCGCCAGCACGCGGGCGGCATTGCGGAAGGCCTGCTCCGGGGATTCCTGGTAGCTGCCGAACGGCAGGTCGACGATAACGCAGGCCCGGCTGGCCCCGCGCCCCACCGCCTTGCCATGGGCGATCATGGTTTCCAGGCTGACGCCGATGGTGGTGTCCATGCCGTAGACCACCATGCCGACGGAATCGCCGACCAGCAGAAGGTCGACTTGCGGGTCGAGCGCCCGCGCCATGGGCGTAGAATAGGCGGTCAGACAGACGAGCGGCTCGCCGCCCTTGCGATCGCGAATATCCTTTACGGTCATCGTCTTGCCACGGGGTTCGGTGCGCACTCTCCACCTCCCGGGTCGCGGCGACCTCATCCGGTCGCGAGACATTCCCTAACGCAACAGCTTGATCCAGCGCAATAGTCTAACCCGGTCATATTGCGACGCAACATTTAATTTTGCGCTGCAGCGAGGGCTGAAACGGTCCTGAACCAGCCCGCGCCTGGCGGTCGGGCAGGCGCTTTAAAACCCTTCGGCGATGTTTCGCAAGGCTACGAGGTCGCGCAGATCCACGCGGCCGCCGGCCTGAAGGCTGATCAAGCCACCGGTTTTCAACTGCGTGAAGGTGCGGCTCACGGTCTCCGTCGTCAGTCCTAGGTAATCGCCGATGTCCGTTCGGCTCATCGGGACGGTGATGGGGTTGCTCGTCTGGCCGCGCCGGGCCGCTCGCTCGGCCAGCGTCAGCAGGAACGATACGATCTTTTCCTTGGCGCTCTTTCGCCCCAGCAGCAGCATTTGCTCCTGAGCCGCCGCAAGCTCGTGGCTCGCCATGCCCAGCAAGCGGGATTCGAGCTTAGGATAGCGCGCCAGCAAGTCTTCCAGCTTCTTTCGGGGAAACCGGCAGAGCGCCGCATGGGTCACCGCCTCGGCGCTGTAGGCATAGGTTTCGGCATTGGCAAGGCCGAGGAAATCGCCGGCAAACAGGAAGCCGGTGATCTGCCGGCGGCCATCGGGCAACAGTTTGTAGACCTTCATGGTGCCGGCCGTCACGTTGAACAGGTGGGTGGCCGGCTCGCTCTCGTCGAACAGCGGATCGCCGGGGACCAGCTCGACCGTGGTGACGATCGCCGAAAGCTGTTTCAGCTCCTGGTCGTCCAGGGGCTGGCAGAAGGTCAGATGGCGCACCCTGCAGGCGCTGCAGGGCGATGCATCCGCCCGGGCGCGGGGCGCGGCCTGTCGGAGCGCGCTCGCTTTGCTCAGATCGAAACTCGTGTGACTCATTGCCGGCATCCATAGGCCGCGCCGACTCGTTGCGCCGGCGAAGCGTCGTCTGAAGTCGAGTATAGCAGTCCGTACCCGGTTTGTAGCCCCCTCGGCAAGCCGCTGGCAAATTCTTGCGAGACAAGCCTTGCGGACGGCGGCCCTCCCCCGCATGGTCCGCACCATAACCATGGCGCCATCGTCCCCCATAGACCCCGGCCCCGAGGCCGCGCCCAGCGTGACGGTGGCGCCCGGGGCGACCGAGATTCTGCCCGTGGTGCGCCTCAAATCCGGCGCCGAGAAACGCCTGGTGCGCGGCTATCCCTGGGCTTACTCCAACGAGATCGAGATGGACGCCACGGCCCGCGACGTGCCGCCGGGCGGCCTGGTCAGGCTGGTCGACGGCCGCGGCGAAGCGCTCGGAACCGCCCTGTTTAACCGGCGGCCCCTGATCGCGGCGCGCTTGGTGAGCCGGCGCAGCGACGTGACCGTCGACCGGGACTTCCTGGTTGCGCGCCTGGCCCACGCCTTGGACCTCCGCGAACGGCTGTTCGGCCAGCCGTTCTACCGGCTCTGCCACGCCGAGGCCGATGGCTTGCCCGGCACCATCATCGACCGCTTTGGGGCGAGCCTGGTGATGCAGATCAATACCGCCGGCATGGCGCGATTGCTGCCCGATCTGCTGGCGGCGCTCGACCGGCTGCTCGGGCCGGAGACCGTCCTCCTGCGCAATGACAGCCCGGCGCGCGAGCTGGAGGGCCTGGCGCAAGAGGTCGCGGTCGCCAAGGGCAGCCTCGACGGGCCGATTGAATTGGTCGAGAACGGCGCCCGCTATCTCGCCGACCTGCGCGAGGGCCAGAAGACCGGGTGGTTCTACGATCAGCGCGACAACCGGGCGCTAGCCGCCCGTCTGACGGCAGGCTTCAGTGGTGGGCGGGTGCTCGACGCCTACAGCTATACTGGCGGTTTTGCCATCCAGGCGGCCCTGGCAGGCGCCGACGAGGTGGTCGCTGTCGACCGCTCCCAGGCCGCCCTCGACCTGGCCGCCGAGTCCGCCGCCTTGAACGGCGTCGGTGAGCGCTGCCGCTTCGTCAGGGCCGAGGTGCTCGCCAACCTGGCGGAGCGGGCGCGCGAGGGCGAACGCTTCGATGTCGTCATCGTCGACCCGCCGGCCTTCGTGAAGACCAAGCGCGAGCTGCCGCAAGGGCTGAAAGGCTACCGCAAGCTCCTGCGCCGGGCGGCCTTGGTCGTGAAGCCCGGCGGCCTGCTTGCCGCCGCCTCCTGTTCCCACCACGTGGATGGCCAGGCCTTCTCGGAACAGATGCGCCGGGGCCTGCATGACGCCGGCCGGGATGGCCGCATCCTGTTCCAGCGCGGCGCCGGCCCGGACCATCCGGTGCACCCCTTCCTGCCCGAAACCGCCTATCTCAAGCTCCACGTGGTTGCGGTGGATTAGCGCGGGTTTGGATCGCCCTCCATTCACGGGACAGCCGGGTCCTGCCGACGCCTTATCTTTTCGCCTGCTCTAGCGGCAGGTCGAAGCAGAAACTGGTGCCATCGGCCGTGGAGTGTTCCAGGCGAATGTCGCCGCCGTGGGCGCGAATCAAATCGCGGGCAATAGCCAGGCCCAATCCCGTCCCACCGGCCCGGGCCGAGCCGGTGAAGGGCTGGAACAGGTGCGCCCGGGCCCGCGGCGGCAGGCCGGGCCCATTGTCACTGACCCGCACCCGAAGCCGGCCGTTTACGGGCTCGGCCGTGACCTCGATCCGGCCGGCACCGGCTTCAATCGCGTTCTGTCCCAGGTTGCTGAGAACCCGGTAGAGCTGTTCGCGATCGGCTTCGATCCGAAATTCGCCGTCCAGCAGGCTGTGCCAGACCGGCTCGCCGTTCACTTCGCCGGGCAGGTCGCCGGCGACATCGGCCGTCAGTTCGCGTAGATCGAAGCAACTGAGCTTTAGGCTCGGCGAGCCGTCTCGGGTGAAATCGAGCGTCTTGCCACAGAGATTCGCGGCCCGGTCGATCGCGCTAATCAGGGTCGGCGTTACGCGCTTCACTTCCGGATCGTCGCTGTGCTCCAGGCGGTCCGAGACCAGTTGCGCCGTCGCCAGGATATTGCGCAGGTCATGGTTGATCTTGGTCACCGCGATTCCGAGCGCCGCCAGCCGCGTCTTCTGCCGCAGGGCCCCGCGGATTCCCTCCTGCATGGCCGCCAGCTCATGCTCGGCGAAGCCGATCTCGTCGTTGCGGTCGCTCGGATGGATGACCCGCGAGGCATCCTCCGGATCCTGGCGAAACGCACTCATGCTGTCGCTGATCCGGCGCATCGGCCGTACCATCATCCGATGCAGGCTGAGGTAAACCAGCGCCGCCGTGAACAGCGAGATGACCAGGGAGAGCGCCAGGATGCGTTGGGAAAAGGCCAGCATCTCGTGGCGCAGCGGCGCCTCGTCCAGCACCACCTCGACCAGCAGCCGGTCGTCCTTGGGCGGGGGTCCCAGCACCCTGATGATCCGCATCGACTCGCCCCACAACACGGCAAAGGCGTCCCGGATCAAGCCCAGGAAGCCGACCTCGCGCAAATCATAGGTGGCGTCGATGCGTTCGGGCGGCATGTCCATCAGCATGAGCTTGCCGGACCCTGGCTTGGTCAGCGCCACGGTGAAGGCCTCGACGTGGGTCAACAGCTCCATGGTGAGCTCCGGGCTCACCATATGATCGGGCGTCGCCTCCAGGGCGAGAATGGCGAGATGGCCGGCGGCCAGGCGTTCCTGCAAATGATCCAGGCGAAAGCGAGCGATCGACGGCGCGAAGATCAGGACCTCCGCCAGCATGACGAAGGCGATGGTCAGCAATAGCAGGCGCGCCGAGAGACCCGACGCCAAGGATGGAAGCGCTTTGCCTTTACCCAGCATGGTCCCGTGAATATAGCACGGGCGCGCGGGCGATTGTGCACTCCTGACGATCACTATTCGAAAGCGAACCGTCCTTGCTGCGGCTCGCTTGGCGAACCGCGGAACGGGATAATCAAAGAAAGGCGGCGCGCCGTGACCCCAAAATGGCGAGGGGGATCCGCCGGGGTGACGGGCGCGCCGAGTGCGATAAGCCTCCTAAACCGGAGACCGGCTCAGGCTAGTCGCTTGCCGCGCAGGGATTGCACGGATTGCAGGCCGCCGCGCAGGGATTGCACGGATTGCAGGCCGCCGCGCAGGGATTGCACGGATTGCAGACCTTCACCGCGCAGGGA
>JAUVQB010000060.1 GCA_030598385.1 Alphaproteobacteria bacterium
GTTGCTTCAATCTGGTCCAAAACCGCTCTAGCCGGTCCAGCCGAGGCCGGCGGCGACGCAGTTGATGGAGAGCAGCAACGGCACCACATCGCCCTTGCGGATCCCGCCCGCGCCCTTGGATTCGCGGGTGCGCCGGATGAGGCGTACCTGCTCCCGCCCGACCTGGTCGAGCACCGGCAGGCGGCGCGCCATGCGGTCGAGAAAGTTGGGAAAGCGGGTGCCGAGCCGCTTCTCGCCCGTGATGCGGAGCAGGTTGGCACGAGTGCGCTCGAACTCGCTCCGAACCAGGGTGAAGATCTCGTCGCGCAGATCCTCCTCCGGCACCAGCTCGGCATAGCCCCAGGCGATGTCGAGGTCGACCAGCAGCAAAGTCTTTTCCATCTCGTCGATAATCAGCCGGAACAGCGGGAAGGTCTCGAACATGGCCTTGAGCAGCGCCTCGCCGGCCTCCCCGCGCACCTCCAGGAAGCTCTCCAAGGCGCTCCCGGCGCCGAACCAGCCGGTGATCAGGTGGCGGTTCTGGCTCCAGCCGAAGACCCAGGGGATCGCGCGCAGATCGCTAAGGCTGGCGGCCCCGAAACGGCGCGCCGGCCGCGAGCCGATCTTGAGCCGGACCAGTTCCTCCACCGGGCTCGCCGCCTGGTAATAGTCGACCAGCCCCGGGTGCTCGGCGAGCCGCCGGTAGGCCGCATAGGACATGCCGGCCAAGGCTTCCATCGCCTCGTCGAAGTCCGGATTGCGTCCTTGGCCGCCTCTGTCCTCGGTGAGCAGGCTGTGCTCCAGGACGCTGGCCGCGATCAGTTCGAGCTGAAACCGCGCGGTGCCCTTGTTGGCGTACTTGGAGGAGACCACCTCGCCCTGTTCGGTGAGGCGCAGGCGGCCGCGCACCGAGCCCGGCGGCTGGGCGGCGACGGCCCGGCCGGCGGGCACGCCGCCACGGCTGACCGAGCCGCCGCGGCCGTGAAAGAAAGAGACCGGGATGCCGGTCGTCTCGTGCAGCCGCGCCAGCTTCACCTGGGCCTTCGCCAGCTCCCAATTGGAGCAAAGGAAGCCGCCGTCCTTGTTGGAGTCGGAGTAGCCGATCATCACTTCCTGGGTACCGCCCTGGAGCCGCAGGCTGCGCCGCACCACGGGCACGCCGTGCAGCTCCTTGAGGATCGCCGGCGCCTGGCGCAGGTCCTCGATGGTCTCGAACAGCGGCACGACGGGAAGGGTGCAGCTCTCGGTCCCTTGGGCGTCGGAGAACAGGCCGCCCCACTTGGCCAGCAGATAGACGCCCAACACGTCGGCGGCGGATTCGGTCATGCTGAGAACGAAGGAGCCGACGGCCTCGCGGTCGAGCCAGGCGCGCATCTCCGCCGTCATGCGGAAGAGACCGAAGGCCTCGGCGGCCTCCGGCGGCAGCTCCTCGAACTCGGGCAGGCGATCGAGGGGGCGCGTCAGCTCGGCCAGCAGCCAGTCCCGCCAGGCTTGCGAGCGGGCGTCCGGCGGGTCGCCGTCATGTCCGAGGCGCCAAATCGCCTGCAGGGTCCGGTTGGTGACCGCCGTGTTCTGCCTGAGATCGAGGCTAACCGTGCGGAAGCCGAAGGCTTCCACCATCAGCCTGAGGGGCCGGACATGGGCCCGGGCCAGCGCGGCGCAGCCCGAAGCGACGAGCGCCTGCTCGAGCTCCTTCAAGTCCGCGCCGAGGGCCTCGGCGCTGCGGTAGCCCCAGGAACCGGAGGCGGCGGAACCCGGCGCCGCTTCGCCGAACTCCGCCGCCGTGATGGTGGCATCGAGCCGGCGGCGCATGCAGACCAGGTACTGGCGAAACACTTCGCCCGGATTGCGGGCCGAAATTTCCGTGCCCTCGCCGCTGTCGTCGAGCCGCTGGGCCAGGACCTTGAGGAAGGCCTTCGGCACGGCAACGCCGTGGGCGGCGATACTCAGGCTCCGCACCAATCCATCCAACTGGGCCCGGTAGTGGCGCAGCGCGGTCAGGCGGCAGCGGGCGAGGGTCTCGCGCGTCACCTCGTTGGTGACGAAGGGGTTGCCGTCCCGGTCGCCGCCGATCCAGGATCCGAATTGGAGGAACGCCGGGACCTCGACGCTGTCCTCCGGGTAATGGCGCTTTAGCGCCAGCTCCAGCTTGTCGTAAAGCTCGGGCACCCGTTCGAACAAGGTTTCGTGGAAGAAGTGGAGGCCCCAGGCCACCTCCTGCTCCACCTTCGGCCGCTCCAGGCGGATTTCGCCGGTCAGCCAGAGCAGGTCGATCTCGTTGCCCAGGTCCTGGATCAGGGCCTGGCGCTCGCGCGGCGTCCAGCGGTCGGACTCGAGCTCCACCAGCAAGCGGTAGATGCGGCGGTGGATCTCCAGCACCGTGACCCGCTTCGCCTCGGTCGGGTGGGCGGTGATGACCGGGCGGATGCGGGCTTCGGCCAGAACTTGGCGGACCGCTGCGGCCTCCACGCCGGCGGCGGCGGCCCGCGCCAGCACCCGGTCGAAGCTGCCCACAACCTCGTCGGGGCCGGCCAGCAGCTCGACCCGCCGGCGCTGGCGGGTAAAGGCGTTTTCCTCGGCGATGTTGAGAAGCTGCAGCCAGATCCCCTGGGTCTGCAGGCCGCGCAGCAGCAGTTCGCGGTCCGGGTCGAGGGAGGCGAGCCCGGTGGTGAAAACCGCCTGGATCTCCGGCTGGCGCGCGCGCAACACGTCGAGCAGCAGGCCGAAGAGCTGCTCAACCGTGCCTTCGAGGTAGGAGTCTTCCTGCGTCCCGGCCAGCTCGAGCCGGTAGGGCGGCGCCAGCCCGGGTCGCAGCGTCGTCATGCAACCCGGTCGGGTGGCGACTCGCCGGCGAAAAAGGCCCGAACGTTCTGCGCCACCCGCATGCCCATGGCCACCCGGGTCTCCTCGGTGGCGCTTCCCAGGTGCGGCAGCAGGACGACGTTCTCGAGGCTGGCGAGCTCCGGCGAGACCTTGGGCTCGAACTCGTAGACATCGAGCCCGGCGCCGGCGATGGTGCCTGCCTTGAGCGCGGTGACCAGGGCCGCCTCCTCGACGATGTCGCCGCGCGCGGTATTGATGAGAAAGGCGTGCGGCCGCATGATCGACAGGCGCTCCGCATTGATCAGGTGCCGGTTTTCGGCTGTGCCCGGGCAATGCAGGGAGACGAAGTCGGCGCGCTCCAGGACCTCCTCGACCGACGAGCAGGATACGGCCCCGACCGCGGCCACCGCGTCCGGATCGGCCGGATAGGCATCGTAATAGACGATCTTCATGCCGAAGCCGTAATGGGCGCGGCGCGCCACCGCCTTGCCGATGCGCCCGAAGCCGACCAGGCCGAGGGTCTTGTCGGTCACCTTGGCACCCATCATGTGGGTCGGCCGCCAGCCGGTCCACTCGCCGGCCCTGAGGTGGCGCTCGCCCTCGCCGGCGCGGCGCGCCGCCACCAGCAGAAGCGTCATCGCCAGGTCGGCGGTGCAGTCGGTGAGCACGTCGGGCGTATTGGTCACCGTCAGGCTCCGCGCCTTGGCGGCCTCGACATCGATGTGGTTGAACCCGACGCCGAAGTTGCCGACCAGGCGCGCCTTCAAGGGCTCGGCGCCCATCACCTCGGCGGTGATGCGGTCGGAAACCGTCGGCAGCACGGCGTCGTAGTCGCGGAATGCCGCCTGCAGTTCCTCAGCCGTGAGCGGACGGTCGTCCGCATTGAGCTGGACGTCGTAAGTCTCCTGCAAGTGCCGCTCGACCTGCTCCGGCCAGCGGCGGGTGACGAGAATGCGCGCTTCGCTCATGTCCCCGTTCTAAGCTCCCTCTCGTTCAGCACCGCCGCCATGGTGGCGCCAAGGTCGGACGGACGTTCGGCGATGACGACGCCCGCGTTTTTCAGGATTTCCACTTTTTCCACGGCGGTTTCGCCGAACGCCGATATAATGGCCCCGGCATGGCCCATGCGGCGCCCCTTGGGCGCGGTGAGCCCCGCCACGTAGGCGACCACCGGCTTGGTCATGTGGTCGCGCACGAACTCCGCCGCCTCGGCCTCCTGGGGGCCGCCGATCTCGCCGATCATCATGACTGCTTTGGTCTCGGGATCTTGCTCGAACAGCTCCAGGATGTCCTTGAACGAGCTGCCGTTGATCGGGTCGCCGCCGATGCCGATGCTGGTCGAGACGCCGATGCCCAGATCCTTCATCTGCGAGGCCGCTTCGTAGCCCAGGGTGCCGGAGCGCCCGACGATGCCCACCGAACCGGGGATGTAAATGTGCCCCGGCATGATGCCCATCATGGCCTTGCCCGGCGAGATCACGCCGGCGCAGTTGGGCCCGATCAACTGCATGCGGTTTTCCCAACGGTAGCGCCGCATGTAGCGCTTCACCCGGATCATGTCCTGGGCCGGGATGCCGTCGGTGATCGAGACGCTGAGGCGAATGCCGGCATCCGCCGCTTCCATGATGGAATCGGCCGCGAAGGGCGGCGGCACGAAGACCAGGCTGGCGGTCGCGCCGGTCGCCGCGACGGCTTCCTTCACGGTGTTGAAGACCGGCAGGCCGAGCACCTCGCCGCCACCCTTGCCGGGGGTCACGCCGCCCACCACCTTGGTGCCGTATTTTATCATCTCCTCGGCGTGGAAGGCGCCGATGCGGCCGGTGATGCCTTGGACGATCACCGGGGTCTTGTCATCCAGTAGAATGCTCATCTGACCTCAAGCTCCCGAACCACTGGCCGAACCACTGGCCGAACCGTTGCCCGAACCGTTCGCCGAGCGGTCCTGCTTCCAGGCCTCGACCACCCGCTCGGCCGCCTCGGCCAGGGTGTTCGCGCGGATGATCGGCAGGCCGCTACGGGTGAGGATCTGACGCCCTTCCTCGATGTTCGTGCCCGAAAGACGAACGACCAGGGGCACGTCGACCTGCTCCTTCTCGAGCGCCTGGACGATGCCCTCGGCGACCCAGTCGCAGCGGTTGATGCCGGCGAAGATGTTGACCAGGATCGCCTCGACCTTGTCGTCCGACAGAACCAGCCGGAAAGCCTTGGCGACGCGCTCGGGCGTGGCGCCGCCGCCGATGTCGAGAAAGTTGGCGGGCTCGCCGCCGGCATGCTTGATCATGTCCATGGTCGCCATGGCAAGGCCGGCGCCGTTGACGATGCAGCCGATATTGCCGTCGAGGCCGACATAGCTGAGCCCGCGGTCCTCGGCCTGGGTCTCGCGCGGGTCCTCCTGGGACTTGTCGCGCAGCTCAGAGATGTTGGGACGGCGGAACAGCGCGTTGTCGTCGAAGCTCATCTTGGCGTCGAGCGCGAGCAGCCCGCCCTCGTCGGTCACCACCAGGGGGTTGATCTCCACCATGGTGGCGTCGAGCTCGCGGAAGGCCCGATAGCAGCCGAGGATGGTGCTCACCGCCTGGGCGGTCAGCTCCGGCTCGAGGCCAAGGCCGAAGGCCAGCTCGCGGGCCTGGAAGGCCTGCATGCCGACCGCCGGCTCGACGCTGACGCGCAGGATCGACTCGGGGCGTTCCTGGGCGATCTCCTCGATCTCCATGCCACCCTCGGCAGACGCCACCACCATAACCCGCTCGGATTTGCGGTCGAGCACGAAGCCGAGATAGATCTCGCGCTGGATCGCCGCCGCCGCTTCGACGAACAGGCGGTAGACCACCTTGCCGCGCGCGCCGGTCTGATGGGTGACCAGGCGTTTGCCCAGGAGCTCCTCGGCCGCGTCCCAGACCTCGTGCTCGTTGGAGCAGACCTTGATGCCGCCGGCCTTGCCGCGGCCGCCGGAATGGATCTGGGCCTTGACGACCCACTGATTGCCGCCGATCTCGGTCGCCCGGTAGGCGGCCTGCTCGGGGCTGTAGGCCAGGCCGCCGCGCGGCACGGGCACCCCGAAGTCCGCCAGCAGTTCCTTGGCCTGATACTCGTGAATTTCCATCTCTCTCATGCGTCCTTGTCGCGCATTGGGGTCGCATGCCCGGATCAATCTCCAGGCAAGGGCTGCCTCTTTGGACCACCGCCCACAGGTTCGGGCGGCGGCCGGGAACGCCCAACGGTCCGTGTAGGACCCCGGGATGACCTGTCGTTACACCGCGGCTGCGGCAGGCGCGTTCAGCTCAACCGGCTTGGCGGTGCCGCGGTAGTACTCCTCGGCGGCGGCCACGCCGCTGCCCGCCTCGATCTCGATGCCGAAGTCGCGCATCGCCATCTCCGAACCCGCCAGCACGGTCAGCAGCATCAGCTCGTTGAGGTCGCCCAGGTGGCCGATGCGGAACAGCTTGCCTTGCACCTTGCTGAGGCCGACGCCGAGCGAAAGGCCGTAGCGCAGGTAGGCCAGCTTGGCCACCTCGTTGCCGTCGAAGCCCTCCGGAACCATGATCGCGCTCACCGTATCGGAGTGCCACTTGGGCTCCTTGGCGCAGAGCCTGAGCCCCCAGGCATCGACCGCCCGGCGCACGCCCTCGGCCATGCGGTGATGGCGCGCAAAGACGTTCTCCAGGCCCTCTTCCAGCAGCATGTCGACCGACACCCTGAGGCCGCGCAGCATGTGCATGGCCGGGGTATAGGGGAAGAAGCCGTCGACGTTGGCCTTGATGTGATCGGCGAAGTCGAAGTAGCAGCGCCGGCTGGTGGCCTGCTTGTGGGCTTCCAAGGCCTTCTGGCTGACGCACAGGATGCCGAGGCCGGCCGGCAGCATGAAGCCCTTCTGGGAGCCGCTCACCGCCACGTCGACGCCCCACTCGTCCATGCGGAAGTCGATGCTGGCGATCGAGCTGACGCCGTCGACGTAGAGCATGGCCGGGTGGCCGAGGTCGTCGAGCAGGCGGCGCACCGCGGCAACGTCGCTGGTGACGCCGGTCGCGGTCTCGTTCTGGCAGACCAGCACCGCTTTGATCTCCTGCGCCTTGTCGGCCATCAGATGCTCGGCGTAGATCTCCACCGGCACGCCCTCGCCCCACTCGACGTCGACGTCGATCACGTCGAAGCCCTGGCGCTGGCAGAGGTCGATCCAGAGGTGGGAGAACTGGCCGAAACGCGAGGCCAGCACCTTGTCGCCCGGCGAGAGCGTGTTGGTCATGGCCGCTTCCCAGGCGCCGGTGCCGGAAGAGGGATAGATGAAGACCTGACCCGAGTCCGTCTTGAAGACGCGCTTCAGATCCGCAAGCAGCGGCAGCGTGAAGGCCGGCAGGTCCGGCGCGCGCTGGTCCTCCATCGGGCAATCGAGGGCTTGACGGATGCGGTGCGGAACGTTGGTCGGTCCTGGAATGAAGATCGGATTGGATCCCGGCATGTCTGGCGCTCCCCTACTCTAAGCGTTGGTCCGAAGGGCTCTGGTGCAAGCTTCACGGCCCGAGCCGTGCTCACTTGGGCGTTGTCCAGCATCCAGTGTTCGACGAAAGATCAACCGCCGACAACACCTCAAGAAACGGGATGGCGTTGTTTTTCGGGCGGGATTGACGCGATCTTTCAGATGGATATGA
>JAUVQB010000171.1 GCA_030598385.1 Alphaproteobacteria bacterium
ATCGCGCTCATCGCGACCAACCCCTTCTTGCCGGCCCTGGTCGCGCGTTTCGGCCTGCGCCCCTTCCTCTACGGCTGCCTCTGCCTGCAGCTCGTCCTCACCCTGCTGATGCCGCTGTTCGACAACCTGATCGCTTGGTTCGTGTTGCGCGGCCTGATGGGGGCCGCGGTCAACGGCCTCTTCGTGATCAGCGAGACCTGGATCAACGCGGTGGCCGAGGAGCGCTCGCGCGGGCGCGTGCTGGCGATCTACGGCGCGGTGCTGTCCGGCAGCTTCGCCCTCGGGCCGCTGATGATCTCGATCACCGGGACCGAGGGCTGGCTGCCGTTCCTGGCGACGGCGGCCCTGATCGCCATGGCCGGCCTGCCGCTCATCTGGTCGAGCGGCCTGTCGCCGATGTTTCACGGCCGCGCCTCCTTCGGCGTGCTCTCGTTCTTCCTGGTGGCGCCCACCCTGGTGGCCGCCGTGTTCCTCTCCGCCTTCAAGGAGATGTCGTTGGGCGCGCTGCTCCCCGTCTACGGCGTGCGCAGCGGCCTCACCGAGTCTTCGGCGGCGGCCATGCTGACCGCCAGCTACGTCGGCGCTCTCCTGTTTCAGTTGCCGATCGGCTGGCTGGCGGACCGCATGAACCGCTATCTCCTGCTGATCCTGCTGATTGTCGGCGGCCTCGTGGGCGCGCTCCTCCTACCCGCAATCGTGTCGCTCGACCGGCCCTTCATGTGGCTCGGCCTGGGCCTATGGATCGGCCTCTTCACGGGCACCTACATCGTCGCCATGACCATCGTCGGCGAGCGCTTTCGCGGTGCCGATCTGGTAGCCGCCAATGCCTCCTTCGGGTTCCTCTGGGGGTTGGGGATGCTGACCGGGCCGTTCCTCTCCGGCACCGCCATGGACATCTGGGACCCGGACGGATTCCCGGGCGTGCTGGCGGCGGTCACGGCCATCGTGCTGGCCATCGCCATCGCCCGGCGCTGGCAGGCGCGGGGTCGGTGAAGCCTTCTCGGCCTCGCCCTCAGTCCAGATGCGCCAGGTACTGGCCGACGAAGTCGCAGTCCACGTGGGCCGCGTAGGCGTCGACGATGGCCTGCGTCACCGGCCCGAAGGGCGTGCCGCTACCGATCCTGACCCCGTTGATCTCGGCGAGCGGGCAGACGCAGAGGCTGGTCGAGGTGATGAAGGCCTCGTCGGATGCATAGGCGTCGTAGAGGTCGATGTCGCATTCCTTGACGGGCACGCCGGCTTCGCGCGCGAAGTCCATCGCCTTCTGCCGGCTCACTCCCGGCAGCACATAGCGCTCCGAGGGCGTCATCAGCACGCCGTCCCTGACCACGAAGATGTTGCTGCCCAGGCCCTCGCAGAGGTTTCCGTTGATGTCGAGCAGGATGGCCCAGGCGTTGGGGTCGCGGGCGTGGACCTCGTGGTCGGCGACGATCAGGTTCAGGTAATTGAGGGTCTTGACCCGTGGGCTCAGCACCTCGGGCGGCGTGCGCCGGATGGAAGGGGTGACCGCGCGGGCGCCGTCGCGGAACATGTGGGCCCGGGACTTGAGGGGCAGGGGCAGGCATTCGACGATCACCGTGGCGCCCGGGCGCTCCGGCGCCTCGCCCGCTACCTCGAAGGGCCCGCGCGAGATGCGCTGGCCGACCCAGTAGTCCTCGTTTGGGCCGAGCAGGGACTTGTTGCGCTCGAACACCTCTTCGGTGATCCGGCTCATTTCTTCAGGTTTCAATCCAATATCGATACGTAAATAATTGAGAGATCTGTAGAGTCTCGACACATGCTCTTCCAAAAAGAAGAGCCTCCCGTTGAAGCTGCGGGTGATGTCGAAGCAGCCGTCGCCGAAGTAGAAGCCGCGGTCGCGGTAGGGGATGAGGGCCCGGCTCTCCGGCATGAACTCGCCGTTCAGGTAAACGGTCCGCTCATTGGGGCGTTCGTTGGGGCGCTCGTTGGGGCGCTCGCTCATTGAACTGTCACTCCTGCTCGCTTCGGTCCTCGGTTGCCAGATCACTCAGCGCTCGGTCGCCAATGGTATAGGCGACTTCGGCGGTCGCGCCCATGCCGATCGCCTCGTAAAACTTCCGCGCGGCGTTGTTCTGCAGCACCTTCAGTTCGACCCGGCAGCACCCGCGCTCGAGGGCCAGGCGGCAGGCTCGGGCCATCAGCCGCCGGGCGATGCCACGCTGACGGGCCTCGGGCGCCACGTAGAGATCGTTCACGTAGAGGCAGGGGCGGCCCTTGTTCGTCGAATAGGTGGGGAAAGCCGTGAGCAGGCCCACGGGCCTGCCGTCCAGCTCGGCGATCAGGGTCTCGTAGAGCGGGGCCGGCCCGAAGCCGTCGCGGCGCACGTCCTCGACGGTCGCGGCGAAGGCCTCGGCATCGCCCACGGCCTCGGCCAAGGCGCGCAGCATGGCGAAGGCCGCCTCGGCGTCGTCCGGACCGGCAGGGCGGAGAGTGACGGCGCTCACGGGGCGGCGGCCTCGAAGGCCCCCAGGAAGGCCGCCAGGTTGGCGCCCAACTCGTCGGACAGATAGCCGCCTTCCTGGACCAGAAGGCTGGGCAGGCCGAGGCCGGCGATGGCCTCGGCGATGCGGGCGAAGCCGTCGGTTGTGACCGCCAGGCCGCCGAAGGGATCGGTCTGCGAGGCGTCGAGGCCGAGGGCGACGACCAGGGCGTCGGGGGCGTGGGCGCGGATGCGCACTAGCGCGGCCTCCAACGCCTCGAGGAAGACGGCGTCGCCGCTGCCGCGCTCCAGCGGCAGGTTGAGGTTTTGCCCAAGGCCGGGGCCCTCGCCGCGCTCGCCCGCGTGGCCCCAGAAGAAGGGGTAGAAGCGGGCCGGGTCGGCGTGGATCGAAACCGTGAGAACGTCGCCCCGCTGGTAGAAGATGCCTTGGGTCCCGTTGCCGTGGTGCAGGTCGACATCGAGCACGGCGACCCGCCGAGACGCGTCCCGCAGCACCTGGGCGGCGATTGCCGTGTTGTTGAGGTAACAGAAGCCGCCGGCGAGATCGCGGAAGGCGTGATGGCCCGGCGGCCGGCAGAGGGCGTAGGCCGACCGCTCGCCGGCCAGCAGCAGCCGGGCCCCGGCGATGGCCGCCTGGGCGCTGCCATAGGCCGCGCGCCAGGTCTCGGCGCCGATGGGACAGGCCAGGTCGGCCATGTGAAAGCCCGCCTGGCCGGCCGCCGACTTGGGATAGCCGGCGCGGCGGCTGTCGGGATGGACGTTGGGCAGCACCTCCTCCGAGGCGCCCTCGATACGCCGCCAGCGCGTATGGATGTGCTCGAGGAACTGCAAGTACTCGGCCGTGTGGATCGCGGCGAGGGGCCCGCGGCCGTGCTCATCGGGCGCCACGATCTCATGCCCCGCCGCCCGTGCGGCCCCCAGCAGCACGTCGCAGCGCTCGGGCACTTCCAGGCAGTCCCGCATCACGCCGTTGACCAGGAAGCTGACGGGATGATGCCGGCGCGAGTCCTCGTGAAACACGACCTTCATGGCTGCGGCGCGCCCTCCCTAGAAACCGACCTGGTCGCCGCCCTTCAAGGACAGCAGGTCGCGGGCCTCGGCCGGGCTCGCCACCTCGAGCGACAGGCCCTCCAGGACCTGGCGGATCTTGGTCACCTGCTGGGCGTTGGACTCGGCCAGCGTGCCCGGCCCGAGCCAGAGGTTGTCCTCCAAGCCGACGCGCACGTTGGCGCCCATGGCCGCGCCGATGGTGGCGAGCGAAATCTGCTGGCGCCCGGCGCCGAGGATCGACCAGCGGTACTCATCGCCGAACAGCCGGTCCGCCGTGCGGCGCATGTGCATCAGGTCTTCGGGATGGGTGCCGATGCCGCCGAGGATGCCGAACACCGACTGCACGAAGAGGGGCGGCTGAACCAGGCCCCGGTCGAGGAAGTGGGCCAGGTTGTAGAGGTGGGCGATGTCGTAGCACTCGAACTCGAAGCGCGTCGCGTTCTCGCGGCAGGCGCCGAGAATCTTCTCGATGTCCTGGAAGGTGTTCTTGAACACCAGGTCGCGGCTGCCTTCCAGATGGGCCCGCTCCCAGTCGTGCTTGAACTCATTGAAGCGGCCCAGCATGGGAAAGAGGGCGAAGTTCATCGACCCCATGTTCAGCGAGGCGACCTCGGGCTTGAGCTCGGCGGCGGGCCGCATGCGCTCGTCCACTGTCATGGTTGGGCCGCCGCCGGTCGTAATGTTTACAACGGCTTCCGTCGCTTGCTTAATACGAGGCAGGAACTCCATGAAGACCGCTGGGTCCTGGGTCGGGCGGCCGTCCTCGGGGTCGCGGGCGTGCAGATGGAGGATCGCGGCGCCGGCCTCCGCCGCGCCGATGGCGGCCTCGGCGATCTCGTCCGGCGTTACCGGCAGGTGGGGCGACATGGACGGCGTGTGGATCGAGCCGGTGACGGCGCAGGTGATGATG
>JAUVQB010000218.1 GCA_030598385.1 Alphaproteobacteria bacterium
CTGTTCGTGAACGGGCTTTTGGAGCACGGCCACCTGACCGCGTCCGACCGGCTTCACATCGAAAGCCAGTGCGCCGCGGCCGGCCGCAGCCTGCCGGAGGTGCTCGAGGAGGCCAGCTCAATGCTGTCCGGGCTGTCGCACTGTGCCGGGCTGGTGGTGGCGCCGAAACTGGAAGAGCCGCTGAAGCACATCGAGTTCGTCTCGCTGGGCCCGGGCCGGGCCCTGGTGGTGATGGTGACCAGCTCGGGCATCGTCGAGAACCGGGTCATCGACGTGCCGGCCGGGTTGCCGCCGTCCTCGCTGGTCGAGGCCACAAACTATCTTTCGGCGCGGCTGGTCGGCCACTCCCTTGACGAAGCCGCGGCCGATGTCCGGCGCGAGATGGAGGCCCAGAAGGCCGAGCTCGACGGCTTGACCCAGAAAGTCGTCGAACAGGGCCTTGCGAGCTGGGCGGGAGAGGATAGGTACGGTGCGCTCATCGTGCGCGGCCAGGCGCAGCTACTCGAAGACGTGAGCGCCATGGAGGACCTGGAGCGCATCCGCCAACTCTTCACCGTGCTGGAAGCCAAGGAGACGCTTCTCAACCTCCTGCAGATGACCGAGACGGCCGAGGGCGTGCAGATCTTCATCGGCGCGGAGAGCGAGCTGTTTGGCCTGGCCGGCTGCTCGATGATTATCGCGCCCTACAACAACAGCCAGCAGCAGCTGGTCGGTGCGGTGGGCGTGATCGGCCCGACCCGCATCGACTATGCCCGCATCATTCCGATGGTCGACTACACGGCCAAAGTGATCGGCCGACTCATCCGATAAGCCGACCCCCATGGACCAGGACTGAGCATTTGATGTCGAACGGCAAGCAAGACCCAAAACGCGAGGAAGCCGAAGCCGCCCGGGCCGCCCAGGCCGCCGAAGCCGCCCAGGCCGCCGAAGCCGCCGAAATAGAGGATTCCACGGCGGCCGCGGCCGAGGAAACTGCCGAGGCGGAACCGGCCGAAACAGAAGCAGACGAGGCGACCCGGGCGGCAAGGCTCGAGACGGAGGTTGCCGAGCTTCGCGACCAGCTCCTGAGGGCGCTTGCCGAAGCGGAAAACCAGCGCCGCCGCAGCCAGCGCGAGCGCGAGGAGGCCGTGCGCTATGCCGCCGCCCCCATGCTCCGTGATCTCCTGGCCGTCGCCGACAACCTTCAGCGCGCGCTCGAAAGCGTGCCGGGAGAAGTGGCGGACGAAAATGGCGCGCTCAAGATTCTGCTCGAGGGCGTGCAGCTGACCGCGCGGGAGCTGCAAACCGTGTTCGAGCGCCATGGCATCGTCAAGCTGGACCCCATGGGCGAGCGGCTCAACCCGCATCATCACGAAGCCATGTTCGAAGTGCCCGACCCAGAGCAGCCGAGCGGCACCATCGTTCAAGTCGTCCAGCCCGGATATCTCCTGCACGACCGGCTGTTGCGCCCGGCGCGGGTCGGCGTGGCCAAAGGCGGTCCGGCGGCAAAGCCGGCGGCCGAGGCGGCCGCGGAAATCGAGGCGGCCGCCAACGACGACGAGGCCCCCGAAGGCTCGACCCCCGAAGGCTAAGCCCCGGATTTACCTTCCGCTTTGACCGCCAGGGGGCTTCCGGGTGAGCTGCCGGGCGCCGCCAGGAATGCGCCGGTGGGGTCGTGCGCCTGATAGCGGCGCTTGGCGATCTCCGGGCGGCGCACCGCGTAGCAATAGACGCAGCCATGCGGGCAGGTGTCGTAGGCGCCGACGTCCCGGGACCTGGCGCAGCGGCAGCCGGGCCGGTTTGCCTTGGCTTCCGCGGTAACCGGCCGGCCGGCTAGGTCGGTGAGCCGCGCGGCATCGATGCAGCGCGCTTCGCCGAGGCCGGGGCCCAGCAGCTCCGGCTGGGCGCAGAGGCTCGCCGTCAAGCCGGCGTCCCGGGCGATTTCCCCAAGGTCCTGCAGCAAGGCCCGCTTTTCTTCGGGCGCGGGATCCCACCAGGTGAACCCGAACCGCTCGGCGGCGCGATCGCTGTTGGCTCGCGTCTTGGCGTAGACCTGGACGAACGACAGCACCACTTCGTCGGTGCAGTCGGCTAGATCGCGGGCCAGGCCGGAAAAGGTTTCGCGGTGCCAGTCCGCCGGCGTTAGCGAGCTCAGCATGACCGGGTCGTAACGCCAAACCAGGGCGCGCGGACCATAGCGCCGGGAGATCCGCCGCATGGTCTCGATGGAGGCCTCGACCGGCGCGACCGAACGTTCCAGCGGCCGCGGATAGCCGGTCAGGGTGTACTGCACGACGAAGGGATAGCCGGCCGCCGCCAAGGCCTCGAGGCCGGCGAGGAACGGGGCGGCATTGCGGGTCCAGAAGACAATGCCGTCCACGTGATCAAGGTCGAGGCGAAGTTCGCTCTCCCGGCCGTTATAGGGATTGACCGTGCGGCACCCGCCCTCGGCCACGCGGCCGAGGAACCAGTCGCCATAAAAGGCGGGAATGTCGGTGCGGTAGCTCGCCGAGACGATCACGGTTCATCTCCGCCGCCGGTCCCGGGGCCGCCGTCGGACGGGGGCGCCTCCTCCGCGGCGCGCGATCGCTTGCGCGCCTCGCGGGCGCCCAAAATCCGGAAAAAGACGTAGGCTCCGCCGGAGGCGGCCACCAGCCAAGTGCCGGCTTGGCTCAGGCCCGGGCTGTGCCAGACAAGATCGCCGGCAAGCGCGAGGACGGCGCCAATGAGGAGGCTCACCACCAGCACGATCAGGATCGCCCGGTAGAGTGCGTCGTCGGGCAAAGGCGGCGTTTCGCGCGGCATGTCGGTCGAATCGTTTACGAATTTGGCGAGATCTCTCGAGGATCGAGGTCGGGCGCAGTCTGGCGCTTTCCGCCAACAGCGACAAGCCCGGCGCAGCCGGCGGCCACCGGCGTCCTGCGGCGTCCTGCCGCGAAAAGTACAGAATCGCGAGGAATTACGCCACTTTGCGCCTTGTAGGCGGCGTACAGTTGCTTATATATCCCGGCGAGCCTCACGATTCCTTGAGGCCTCGAAATTTAGGGACCGAATGGGCGGCGCTCACCACTTCCGGAGGCTGCCCGAGGGGTCTGCTATGAGAAAGGATAGACCATGAGTAAAGTCATCGGCATCGACCTGGGGACGACAAACTCCTGCGTGGCGGTCATGGAGGGTAAGGACCCGAAGGTGATCGAAAACGCCGAGGGCGGTCGCACCACACCCTCCATGGTGGCGTTCACGGATTCCGGCGAACGCCTGGTCGGCCAGCCCGCGAAGCGCCAGGCCGTGACCAATCCGGAAGACACGCTGTTCGCGATCAAGCGGCTGATCGGTCGTCGTTCCGACGATCCGATGACGGAAAAGGACAAGGATCTGGTGCCCTACCAGATCGTCAAAGCCAAGAACGGCGATGCCTGGGTCAAGGCCCAAGGCAAGGACTACAGCCCGTCGCAGATCTCCGCCTTCATCCTGCAGAAGATGAAGGAGGACGCAGAATCCTATCTCGGCGGCGAAGTCACCCAGGCGGTCATCACCGTTCCGGCATATTTCAACGATTCCCAGCGCCAGGCGACCAAGGACGCCGGCAAGATCGCCGGCCTCGAGGTGCTGCGCATCATCAACGAGCCGACCGCCGCGGCGCTCGCTTACGGGCTCGAAAAGAAGGGCAGCGGCACGATCGCGGTCTACGACCTGGGCGGCGGCACGTTCGACATCTCGGTGCTGGAAATCGGCGACGGGGTGTTCGAGGTCAAGTCGACCAACGGCGACACCTTCCTCGGCGGCGAGGATTTC
>JAUVQB010000390.1 GCA_030598385.1 Alphaproteobacteria bacterium
CTCAGGTCGATCGGCACCACGGTGAAGCTGGTGATGCACTTGGGCAAGCCGCTCATCTTCGTGATGAATGCCGCGCCGCCGCGTGCCCGGATCACCTCCGAGGCGATCTCCCTCGTCTCGCAGCACGGCCCGCTGGCGCCGGCGATCATTCATCAAAGGGTGGATTTCGCGACCAGTATGATCGACGGGCGAACGGTCATGGAACTGCCCGGAGCCTCGCGGTCCGCCAGCGAGATCGTCCAGCTCTGGACCTACCTCAATTCCCGCCTGGAACGGCAGCCCCAATACCCCGGCATGCCGATGGTCCCGGGCTTTGCGGCGCCCGCACCGCCGCTATCCGCCTTCGGCGCAACTGGAGCCTGAGATGGCAGAGAACCCCAAACGACCGCACGCCCTTCCCCCACTCGCCGACAAGGGCGCTGCCCGCCCACTGGCTCAGACCCGGCCCGGCGAGAGCGCGGCGGCCGCCACGGCCGCCAAGGGCGACGAGAGGCGCCCATCGGGGCTGCATACCCGCCCCGATCTGTTTGGCTCCAGCGCGGTCATGCCGAGGCCGGACGATGATTTGGCCGAGGAAAGCGACAAGGCCGATCCCCAACACGGCAACGAAGACAAAGCGAACGATCCTGCCGGTGAACCGCAGAGTGATGCGGCCGGCACTGCCGCTCCGGGGGTTGCCGTCGCGGCGGAGTCTTCGGAAACGGATCCGGCCGCCCGCATTGGCAGGCCAAGTCAAGCCGATCGGACACTTGGCGGGCCGGCGGCCTCCGCCCGAAGCGGCTCACCGGTCGGCGTATTCCTGCCCGTCGCCAATCTCCAGGACCATCCTTTGCAGATCCCCGAATCGATTTCCTTCGAGGACTGGCCCAATGGGCCCGACGGCGAACCGGAAGACGGCGCGCGTTCGCCTGAGGGCGCGTCGATGGAATCGCAAGAGGTGGAGGCGCAAGAACCGGAAACGGAGAAACCCGAATCGCAAGAGCCGGAATCGGCCGAACCGACACCGGGCGAGCCGGAGCCGGGTGAGTTGGCGTTCGCCGATGGACCGGCGGAGGCCGCAATGGCCCCCGACTGGTCGGCTTTCGCGTTCGAAGAAGATCCTGGCCGCCTCAAGAGACTGCTCGCTTGGCTGGGGAGCGAAGGCGAGGTCCGCCGTTTCATCATCGACAAGCGTTGGCTCTTGCCGGCGGGGATCGCGTCGTGTGCCGTCCTACTGGTGGCGGGGCTTGCGGTCGGGATGATCCCAATCCCCGGCGACGATCGAAAGACGGCGCAGTTGGCCCAAGACGGCGGCGCGCCGGCGGCCGGCGACCTGGCCGCCTCCGAAGCCGGCCAGCAGGATGTCCCGGTCGCGCCGGCGGGAGACTCCATGGGGAACGACAGTGCCGCAGGACCGCAACCCGACGACGGGCCCGGGGCCGCGACCGGCGATCAGCCCGAGGCGTCGCAACTGGCGGCGCTGCCCGAACCGGGTGCGCCGGCGACGATCGATCGGGGCCGCGAGCCGATCGTCGACTTCATGCGGATCGACCCCGACGGCAAGGCGGTGGTGGCGGGCCGCGCCGCGCCCGGCACCGAGTTGACCGTGCTGGACAACGGCGAGCCGCTCGGCACCATCACGGCCGATATCTATGGGCTCTGGACTTTCGTGTCGAAGGAACCGCTCGCCAGCGGGCGCCATGAGATCGGCCTTCGGGTCAAGCGCCAGGGCTCGGAAGTGGGCCGCAAACCGGTGTTGGTGACCGATAGCGGGTCGCCCCTGCCCCTGGACCCCGAGGCCACGGCCGGGACGCAAGACCCGGTGACGGGCGCCCCGGACCGGCAAGCCTTCCCCCAGGATTTACCCGAGGATGTCCCCCAGGATCTCCGGGCCGCCAAACAGCTCGCGGCGGTCGCGCCGGAAACGCCGGTTCAGTCCGACGCCTCGGCGCCTCGAAGCCCGGGCCAACAGGCGGACACGGCCGCGGAAGACCGCGTCATTGCGGAAATCCCGGCACAACCGGCCGAGACGGCCGCAGCGCCGGCGCCGGCCGCCACGACAACCGCGGAACCCGTTCAAGCGGTCGAACAGGGGGCGGGCAAAAGCGAGCCGGCGGCCGAAAACACGGCAACGCCGCCGATCGCGACGGCCACCTCGACAGTCCCCGCGCCCGCACCGAAACCCGAACCGCCCGATGAGACTCAAATCGCGGCAGCGGCGCCGGCCGGCGGAGATTACGTGATCCAGTTCGCCTCCTTCCTGAGCCCCGAGACCGCCGTGCGCGAACAAGGCCTGGTCGAGGAGCAGTTCTCGGATCTC
>JAUVQB010000277.1 GCA_030598385.1 Alphaproteobacteria bacterium
ACGCCGTGCGGCCCCTGGAGGCCGCCGCCCGGCGGGCCCTGGTCTCGGAAGTGCCGCGCCGGCTGCGGCAACTGGAACAGGATGCGGACGAGGCCTTTGCGCTGGACGACAAGGCGCAGATCCTGTGGAAAGGCGCCGCCGTCGCCCGGCTCGAGGCCGGCCCAACCGCGCTCAGCCCCGGCGTCCGGCCGACCGCCAGCGACCTGCTCGACGGCGGCCAGCGCGAACGCCTGCGCAAACGCCTGGACCTATGGCTGAAGGGCCATATCGAGCGGCGGCTGAAGCCGCTCCTGCGTCTCAGTGACGCGGAGCTCTCTGGTCCGGCGCGGGGTATCGCATTCCAATTGGTCGAGTCCCTTGGCACGCTGCCGCGCCGCGAGGTCGCCAAACAGATCGCCGCCTTGACACGCGGCGAGCGCAAGGCCCTGGCGGTGCTCGGCGTCCGCCTGGGCCGCGACAGCGTTTATCTGCCGGCCCTGGGTTCGCAGCGCGCCACCCGCTTGCGCGCGCTCCTGTGGCCGGTGCATCAGGGCCTGCGGTCCCCGGGATTTTCGGGCGCCGCGGGCCTGGCAAGGGCCTCCGCGATGCCGTCGGTGATCGCGGTGGCGGAGGTGGCCGATTGGCTTGCGGAGGCCGGCGCTCTGGCCGGCGGCGGCGCTGCCCGAGACCAGGTGGAGGGCCTCTGCCGGGCGATCGGCTACCGAAGGCTCGGCCGTGCGGCCCTGGCGGTGCGCGCCGATGCCTTGGAGCGCCTGGCCAGGCAGGCCCACAAGCTGTCGGCGCAAGCCCCCTTCACCACGAGCTCCGCCTTGCGCAAGGCTGGCGGATGCGGCGACCGGGAACTCGCCGGGATCCTGCCCGAACTCGGTTTCGAAGTCGATCCGGCGGCCGGCGAACTCACATTCCTGCCCCATGGCGCATCCCGCCGCGCCAAGCGAAAGCGCGGGAAGGCCAAGACGGCGCGCCGCGGTTCGGGCGGCCGCGGTCAAGACAGGGGCAAGGATTCGCCCTTCTCCAAGCTGCAGGACCTGACGATCCCGACATGACCACAGCGGCGAGCTCCGATTCGAACGGCCAGCGGGTCGATAAGTGGCTCTGGCGCGCGCGGTTTTTCAAGACGCGGACCCTGGCCGCCAAGATTTGCAGCGGCGGCCGCGTGCGATCCGGCGGCGCCACGGTCGCCAAGGCACACCACCTGGTGCGGGTCGGCGACGTGCTCACCTTCGCCCAGGGCCGCTACATCCGGGTAATCAAGGTGCTGGCCCTCGGCACCCGACGGGGCCCGGCAACCGAGGCCCGCGCGCTCTACGAGGACCTCAAGCCGCCGGAGGCCTCCCAGGCCATGCCGCCATCCCCCGGCGGCCGGCGGCCGGCTGGCGCCGGCCGGCCGACCAAGCGGGAGCGCCGGCGCATCGATCACTTGCGCAGCGGCACGGAGTAGCGTGCGCTCAATTTTCTCGGAATCGCTGCCGGCACCTGTGAAATCCCAGGAAAAGCCTAGGGTTGAACCCCTGGGTTGCCGGTGATAGGCAGGGCGATGATCAATCGCATCAAGACCCTTCTGAGCGGCTCCACCGGGCCGGCGCGGGACGCTGCGCCCGGCCATAGCTTCGCGGATTTGCAGGTCGCGGCCGCGGCCCTGCTGGTCGAAGCGGCTGAGATGGACGCCAACTTCGATGCGGCCGAGCGGACGAAGATTCTTGACCTCGTGCGTGTGCGCTTCGAGTTGACCGAGGCCGAGGCGCGAAGCCTGCTGGAGCTCGCCGGCGACGAGGTGGCGAATGCCAGCCAGCTCTATGGCTTCACCCGGGTGGTCAAGGATAACTTCGATCATGACGAGCGGGTCGAGCTCATGGAAATGTTGTGGGAAGTGGTTTACGCGGACGGCGCGCTGCACGATCTGGAAGCAAGCCTGATGCGGCGAATTGCCGGATTGATCTATGTTCCGGACCGCGAAAGCGGCGCGGCGCGCAAGCGGGCGATGAGCAGGCTCGGGTTGGACTGAGGAGGGCGCCCCCGGCGAAGGCGCGCGGCGGCGATTGGAGGCGGGAAGCAAGGCCATGACGTACATCGTGAACGAGGCGTGCATCAAGTGCAAATACATGGATTGTGTCGAGGTGTGCCCGGTGGATTGCTTCTACGAGGGCGAAAATATGCTGGTCATTCATCCCGACGAGTGCATCGACTGCGGCGTCTGCGAGCCGGAATGCCCGCCCGAGGCGATCTTGCCTGATACCGATCCCGGCGCCGACGCCTGGCTTGAGACGAACCGCGAATATAGCGAAACCTGGCCCAATATCACCCGCAAGGGCGTGGCGCCGGCCGACGCGGACGAGTACCGGAATGTCGAAGGCAAATTCGAAAAGTTTTTCAGCTCCAAACCAGGCGCCAGCGGCTAGCGCCAGGCTTGCGAAATAGAAACAGGTTTCGGCCCAAAGCAAGGCGAAATAACGATACGTACGAACGTACGGATAGACGAAGCCGGCATAATGACGGTGTATCCATTGTCTGGGCCTTGAAAATATTGTAATATAAGGGCCGTGAAGGACAGCACGTCGACTGGCTTTGGCCGTGCCACATTACAGGTGTGCGGTGTGGTATTGGCCGATGCGCAAGAACAAGAGGTGGTCTCAAGGCAGGTGGTCTCGTGAGAGACCCGCCAGGAAGTGATGAGGGCCCCTTGCCGCACGTTGTAGCTGCGACAGGAGGCCTTCGATGCGTCTGGGCTGTCGGATTGAGCCGGGACGGAGCCTGGGACCCAAGGACGTAGCGTCCTCCAAGAGAACTCGCGATCGGTTCCCGGTGGCGCAAGAAGAGCGAAACAAGGACAAGAGATCATCATATGGCGAAAGCGAAGCAGGCAGACTATAGCGCAGGCGATTTCGTGGTCTATCCGACACACGGCGTGGGCAAGGTCTTGGGGGTCGAAACCGAGGAGATCTCGGGCTTCTCCCTCGAACTCATCATCATCAAGTTCGACAAGGACCGCATGACCCTCAGGGTGCCCGTCGAGAAGGCCCAGAACTCGGGCTTGCGCAAACTCTCCACCCGCAAAGTCATGGATACGGCGCTGACCACCCTCAAGGGGCGCAGCCGCGCCAAGCGCACCATGTGGAGTCGGCGCGCGCAGGAATACGAGGCCAAGATCAACTCCGGCGATCCGGTCTTGATTGCCGAGGTGGTGCGCGATCTGCATCGCGGCGACGA
>JAUVQB010000492.1 GCA_030598385.1 Alphaproteobacteria bacterium
CTGCCCGAGGGCTATCACGACGTGGTCGGCGAGGCCGAGGCGGTGCGCGCCGCCCTGGAGCGCAACCCGGCCGCGCTCGCGCCCTGCCATTGCGATCCCCTGTGCGAGAACTTCCTCGACACCGGCGAGCGCATGTGGATCGTCGATTGGGAGTACTCGGGCATGAACGACCCCATGTGGGACCTGGGCGACCTCTCGGTCGAGGCCGGCTTCGACGAAAGCCAAGAGGCGGAGATGATGGCGGCCTACTTCGACGGCGCGCCGCCCGGCGCTCTCTGGGGGCGCATGGTGATCTACAAGGCCATGTGCGACCTCTTGTGGACGCTCTGGGGCCTGATCCAGCACACCAACGAGAACCCGGTCGACGATTTTTGGGCCTATGCGGTGAACCGTTTCGAGCGCTGCAAGCGGCTGATGGCCGAGCCCGACTTTGCCACCCACCTGACGGCGATCGACCGGACCTAAGCCCAGTTCAATCGCCTGTCAGCGCCCCGGCTATTTCTTCTGCGCTTGGCATGGCGGGGCCGGCGCCTTTTCTCTGGACGCTCAAGGAGGCCGCCGCGTTGGCGGCGGTAAGCGCGTCCGCGAAGGGGAGGCCGCGGGCGAGCGAGGCCGAGAGGGTTCCGACGAAGCAGTCGCCGGCCCCGGTGGTGTCGACCGGCGTGACCGGACGGCCCGGCACCCTGAGCGTCTCCTCTCCCACGACCGCCAGCGCGCCCCGTGGCCCCAGGGTCACGACGATCCGTTGGTCTGGGCCGATCGCAAGGCCTCGCGCCGCGGCGACGATCTCCTCATCCGATGAACCCTCGGTGATCGCGGCGCCGGAAAGGAACGCCAATTCCGACTCGTTCGGCGTCAGGATGTCGACGAGGCCGAGCAAGCCGCCGTCGATCGGCTTGGCCGGTGCCGGGTTCAGGATGTTGACGGTGCCGAGGCCCCGCCCGCGGTCGAACAAGGCGCCGATACAGTCGAGCGGGACCTCGAACTGGGAGAGCAGGATGTCGCCCGCTTCGAGCGGCACCGCGGCCATCTCGTCGGGCGTGAAATCGCCGTTGGCGCCCGCCACGACGACGATGCTGTTCTGGCCGCTCGCCCGTTCCACCTGGATCAGCGCCGTACCCGTGGGCTCGCCAGGCGAGCGGGCGATGAGGCCGGTGGCAAGCCCGTGCCGGCGATAGAAATCGAGCAGCTCCTGGCCGAGCGCGTCGTCGCCGACCTTGCCCACCAGCATCACCGCCGCCTCGCCGCCGGACGCGCGGTGGGCGGCGAGCGCCTGGTTACCGCCCTTGCCGCCGGGAAAGGTGGCGAAGGAGTGGCCCGCCACGGTCTCCCCCGGCGCGGAGATTCGCGTCACCCCCGCCACCAGGTCCATGTTGATGCTGCCGAAAACGACGACCCTCATGCTCATATCCTCGCGCTCATCTTCTGGTCCTTAACCCCTCACAGTCGGGCGATCCGCTCGATCAACAGGTCGATCACGCCGTCCCCGTCGGCTTTGGTGACCCACTGGGCGTTCGGCGGATGCCCCGTGATGCCCCACCAGTCGACCACCGTGGCGCCCAGGGTGTGGGTGCCCTCGGTCTCGACGGCGACGGGAACGCTTTGCGCCTCGAACAGGTGAGGCCGCAGCAACCAGGC
>JAUVQB010000485.1 GCA_030598385.1 Alphaproteobacteria bacterium
GGCGAGAGCTGCGCCACCGCATGGCCGCCCATCGCCTGGTCCCAGCTTTCCGCTGTCAGGTAGAGCCGCTCCGGCTGCAGCGGTTTATAGACCTGTTCGGCGAGGCCGCCGGCCGCCCGGAGGGATTGCCGCGCTTCGAAGAAATCAAGGATGGTCTCGAGGCGCACGTCGCGGGTCTGCTCGGCCTGATGGTCGAGCCAGACCGGGGCCCCCGGCAGATAGTCGAACAGCGTCTCGAGGCGTTCGTAAAACAGCGGCAGCCAGTGCTCCATGCCCGGATGCGGGCGTCCGGCGCTGACCGCCTCGTAGAGCGGGTCTCCGCCGCGCAACGACCCGAAAGCCTCGCGGTAGCCGCCGCGGAACCGCTCGATGGCGCCGGCGTCGAGAAAGACCTCGCTCACCGGGCTCAAGCGAAGCTCATGGCCCTTGGCCGTGGTGCGCTGGGTCAGCGGGTCGAAGCAGCGAATGCTCTCCAGCTCGTCGCCGAAGAAGTCCAGCCGCAAGGGTTGCGTCGCCGCCGGCGGAAAGACGTCGACCAGGCCGCCGCGTACGGCGAATTCGCCCGGTTCGCCGACCGAGTCCGACCGCAGGTATCCGTTCCCGGCAAGAAACGCGCTCAGCTCGTCGGGCGCCAAGGTCTCGCCCGCAGAGCGCGCCAGCACGCGGCCGCGAAAGGCTTCGCGCGGCGGCAGCCGTTGGATCAGGGCGCTCACGGTGGTGACCAGGAGGCACGGCCGGGTGTCGTTTGCGTCCCGCTCGATCAACCGGGTCAGGGCGGCGACCCGCTGGGCCAGAATGTCGCGGTGCGGACTGACCCGGTCGTAGGGCAGACAGTCCCAGGCCGGCAGGGTTACCACCTCCAGCTCCGGGCCGAGGAACCCAAGGCCGGCCTTGAGGCGCGCCACGCGCGCGTCGTCCCGGCATACGAAGATCTGCGGCCAAGGCGCAGGCCCCTCGGCCGCCGCGAGCTGGCAGAGCAGCCAGGCGTCGACCCCTTCCGGCGCGTTCGCGATCAGCGGCCGGGATTTCTTTGAGAAGAGGTTCGCTATGTCAATCAAGATGTTGTGGCGAATACTTAAAGGTGAGAAGAAGATTCATCACATCATGGTCGTACTCGGCCGGCGGCGGCTCCTGGCCCATCAGCCAGCGGTACATAAGGGGTTCCGGCACGTCGAGCAACGCCTCGAAGCGACCGAGCTGGGCAGGGCTCAGTTCGGCGAGGTGGCGGTCGGCGAAGCCGCCGATCAGCAGGTCGAGCTCCTTCATGCCGCGATGCCAGGCGCGAAATGCCAGCCGCTTGCGTCGCTGCTCGAGTTTTGCCGACATCCTTCCAGCCTCCCTGGCCGCTGGTGATGCCACCTGGCATGGCCCCTGTCCAGAGCGGTTTGAGATGCTAGGCTCGCGATCCGGCACGACAGCCGTGGGAGACGGGACGAATGAGTGAGATCCTCGAGGGCGGGTGCCAATGCGGCGCCATCCGCTACCGCGTCATGGGGCCGCCGCTGACCCTCTATGCTTGCCATTGCACGGAATGCCAGAAGCAGTCGGCCAGCGCCTTTGGCCTCTCGCTCTGGGTCAAGCGGTCCGATCTGGAGATTGTGTCCGGCGAGCCGTACCATTGGGAGCGGCTTGCGGACAGCGGTAACACCACGCGCTGCGCCTTTTGCCCCGACTGCGGCTCGCGGCTCTA
>JAUVQB010000002.1 GCA_030598385.1 Alphaproteobacteria bacterium
AGCGTTTCAGTGGCCGTGTCGTCCGAATCGGCGCTTTCTGACGGGCCGGAGCCTTCCGTTGCCACCGGGGTCGCCTCGGTCGCCTCTGTCGCCGCGTCGGGGCTCGCGCCGTCCTGGGCCTCCGGGCGGCGGCGCGAGCGGCGGCGGCCGCCCCGTCTGCCACGCCGTCGACGTCCTTTCCTGACGTCGTCGGCCTCGCCGTTCGTTTCCCGCGTTGCCGCGCGGCTTTCGGGCTCGCTTTCCTCGATCGCGGCTTCCGGCTCCGCCGGGCCGGCATCCTCGGCGCCGGCTTCCACCTCGTCGGCTTTGCGTCGGCGTCGGCCGCGGCGGCGCCGGGGCGCGGTTTCGTCCTCGTCCGTCACCGCCTCGGCTGCGGGCGACGACGGCGTCGTCAAGCGGTCCAAGCGATAGTCGTCGGACGGCAGCTTGTCATCGGCTTCGACCCTCACCTTGAAGCCGTAGCGCTGTTCCACCTCGATCAGGCGGTCGCGAAACTCGTTGAGAAGATAAAGCGCCACCGTGGTCGGCACCGCCACGCGGATTTCGCCATTGCGCCCGCGCAGGCCCTCTTCCTCGAGGCTGCGCAAAACCGCCAGGACGCTCGAGTAAACCGACCGCACATGTCCGCTGCCGCCGCACCGCGGGCAGCTTTCCGTCGAGCTTTCGAACAGGCTGGTGCGTAATCGCTGGCGCGACATCTCCAGCAGGCCGAAGGGGCTAACGCGGCCAAGCTGAATGCGGGCTCGGTCGGACCGCATGGCTTCCTTCAGCTTGCGCTCGACGTCCCGGTTGTGCCTGGGCTCCTCCATGTCGATGAAATCTATCACCACGAGCCCGGCCAAGTCTCTGAGGCGCAGTTGACGCGCCACCTCCTCGGCGGCTTCCCGGTTGGTCTTCAGCGCCGTTTCTTCGATGTGGCGTTCGCGGGTCGCCCGGCCCGAGTTGACGTCGATCGCGACCAGCGCCTCGGTCTGGTTGAGCACGATGTAGCCGCCGGACTTCAGCTGCACGGTCGGGCTATGCATGGCTTCCAGTTGGCCCTCCACCTGGTAATGGTGGAAGATCGGCGTGGTCTGATCCTTGTACTGTTGAACCTTCTTCGCGTGGCTCGGCATCAGGCTGCGCATGAAGGCCTTGGCCGTCTTGTAGCCGGCCTCGCCCTGAACCCACACGTCGTCCATGTCGCGGCTGTAGAGGTCCCGGATCGAGCGCTTTATCAGGTTGGCTTCCTCGTGAATCAAGTAGGGAGCCGTCGATTGCAGCGTCGTCTTGCGGATCTCGTCCCACAGGCGCATGAGGTACTCGTAGTCGCGGCGGATCTCCGCCTTGCTGCGTTGCGACCCGGCGGTGCGCACGATCACCGCCATGCCGTCCGGAATCTCCAGCTCGCCGAGAATGCTCTTGAGGCGGCGGCGATCATTTGCGCTGCCGATCTTGCGGCTGATGCCGCCGCCGCGTGCCGTATTAGGCATCAACACGCTGTAGCGCCCCGCAAGGGAAAGGTAAGTGGTCAGCGCCGCGCCCTTGGTTCCGCGCTCCTCCTTGGATACTTGCACCAGGATCACCTGCCGGCGCTTGATCACCTCCTGGATCTTGTAGCGGCGCAACAGGTTTGCGCGGCGGCGGCGCTGATCGTCGATCTCGTCGCCGCCGACCGTGTCGACGCCGGCTTCGACATCGACCTGCTCGACCTCGTTGGTTTCATCCTTAGCGGCGCCCTGTTCCGGCGGTCCATCCGGCTCGTCGCCGGATTCGTCGCCTGGTTCGTCGCTGAGGTCGTCCGGCGCGGCCTCGGCCGGCTCGCAGGGCACCTCCTCGCCGTTCACCTGGCGATTGCCAATCCCGTTGCCACCCCCATTATCTGTGGCCTCGAGGTCCTCCTCGCCCATGGCGTCGCCGCGCAGGGCGGCCTCTTCGGCGGCCAAGGCCTCGCGGTCGGCGATCGGGATCTTGTAGTAGTCGGGGTGGATTTCGGAGAACGGCAAGAAACCGTGACGGTTGCCGCCGTATTCGACGAATGCGGCCTGCAGCGAAGGTTCGACCCGGGTGATTTTCGCCAGGTATATGTTGCCTTTAAGCTGCGCCCTCGCTGCCGTTTCGTAGTCGAACTCTTCGATTCGCTTGCCGGATAGCACAACCACCCGCGTCTCTTCCGGGTGGTTGGCATCGATGAGCATACGTTTTGCCATTAAAATGGAGCTCCCCAGCGCGCTCGGCGGAAGTCACGCAAGGCGTGAACCGCGGCGCGTGACGGGTCGCGTCGCTGCCTACAGCGAAGCTTGTGCGATGCAAGACCCGTTTCGTGTTCATGTTAGCCCTAACGTCTGGTGACGCCTGAAGGCGTGTTCGAGTAATCCTGAGCCCGGCTCGATGATGCACCGGTCCGGGACCAGAAGCCCCGGCGAATCAGTTGATCGCCGGCGGCGTTCGTTCGCCCGCGCGTCGTGGCCGGTCGTAGGGAATCAGCACTGTGCCGAAGCCGGCAGGCCGGACGCATGACACCACCCATCCTCCCGCCCATCAGCGATGATGGACAGGATCGGCGGCGCCGAGCGGCGATACAAACACAATAGGATGCGTTGGGCCGTCCTGCAATTGCTTTGCGTTGGCGGAGGCAAAAATGCCGGCGGCCGCATGAACGCCGTTGCAAAGCGCCGCTGCTCCGGTTACAGGATAGCGGGGTGGCGTGCCTATAGGGCGCAAATATAGTAGTTGGCACAAGTGGTTGTGCTATATGTAGAATATCTCACCGCTTGAATGAGATGATGGCACGCGTTTTTATCGCCCTTCTCGCCCTGATCCTGAGCAGCTCCTTGGTGCTGGCCAAGTCGAGCGTGACGGACGTGCGAATCGGCGTGCACCCCGACAAGACCCGTTTCGTGCTGGAGTTGACCGAGCTGCCGGCCTATCGCGCTTTTACCCTGCCCGATCCGTTTCGCGTGGTGATCGATTTGCCGGCCCTTGATTGGCGGCTCGGCGCGCGGCGGGTGGTGGAGCGCGGCGGCTTGGTGCAGGCCTTGCGGTATGGGCTTTTCGCTCCGGGCACCAGCCGGGTCGTGCTCGACGTCGGTCAGCCGGTGGATTTCGAGAAGGTCTTCACCCTGCCGCCGAACAACGGCTTTGGCCACCGCCTGGTCATCGACCTGAAGCCGATCAGCCGCCAAGCCTATTTTGCCCGCGCGCGTACGCCGCTGGTCTCCAGCCCGCCTTTGCCGCGGTCGCAGCAGGCCGCCGTTCCTTTGGCGCCGCCCAAGCCCCAGGGCGACGGCCGACCGGTCATCGTCATCGATGCTGGCCATGGCGGCGTCGACCCCGGTGCCATCGGCCGAACCGGAATTTACGAAAAGGCCCTCGTGTTGGCCTACGCTCAGGAGCTGAAACGGCAGATCGAGGCCGGCGGGCGCTACCGGGTGCGGATGACCCGGGAGGGGGACGTCTTCATTCGCCTGCGCGACCGAATCGCCTACGCCCAAAACAGCGACGCCGGGCTTTTCATCTCGCTTCATGCCAATTCGCACCGCAAGCGCGACCTGAAAGGGGCGGCGGTTTATACCCTCTCGGAAAAGGCCTCGGACGCCGAAGCGGCGGCCCTGGCGGCCAAGGAGAACAAGGCGGATGCCATCGCCGGCATCGACCTCTCGGATCAGCCCGAAGTCGTAAGCAAGATCTTAATCGATCTGGCGCAACGTGAGACCATGAACCAGTCAAAGAGCTTCGCCAATACGTTGGTGAACCAACTGCGCACCGTCGGCCCGGTGCTGCGCAAACCCCACCGCTCGGCCGGTTTCGCGGTGCTCAAGTCGCCGACCGTGCCCTCGGTCCTGGTGGAGGTGGGCTATCTGTCCAACAAGGCCGAAGAAAAGCTTTTGCGCTCGGATGCCCATCGCGGCCAGATCACTCGGGCGATCGTCAAGGCGATTGATGGCTATTTCGCCGCGCAACGCAACGCGGGACCCTCTTGACGGGCGATGGGCGTGGCGGGCCACAAGATCGCCATAGTCTATTGATATGCCACAGGTCTTGGTAGGGGCCAGAGCGGCTCATGGTGAAGGTGGGGGTGCGGACGCGAAGCCTGGTCCTGCACAGAGGTCGACGTGAAGATTCTTTTGGCAGCCCTGGTTTTGGTGATTTGCGGCGTCTTGGCCGCCGGTGGCGGCGTGCTTTACGTTTTCCACCACTACGGCCGCGATCTGCCCGACTATAAGCAGCTGGCCGACTATGATCCGCCGACGGTGACCCGGGTTCACGCGGGCGACGGCCGACTGCTGGCGGAATACGCGATCCAGAAGCGGGTCTTCGTGCCGATCCAGGCCATTCCAAAGCGGGTGGTCAACGCCTTTCTGGCGGCCGAAGACAAGAACTTCTACAGCCACCCGGGCGTCGATTTCATGGCGGTGATGCGGGCCGTCGTCACCAACGTGATCCATAAGGCCCAGGGCCGCCGTCCGGTCGGCGCCTCGACCATCACGCAGCAGGTGGCGAAGAACTTCCTGCTGACCAACGAGCTGTCCTACGAGCGCAAGATCAAGGAAGCGATCCTCGCGCTGCGCATGGAGCGTACCTTCTCGAAGGACCGCATCCTCGAGCTTTATCTCAACGAGATCTTTCTCGGTTACCGGGGCTCCTACGGGGTCGCCGCCGCGGCGCTCAACTACTTCAACAAGTCGCTGGACGAGCTGACCATCGCCCAGGCGGCCTATCTGGCGGCCCTGCCGAAGGCGCCCAACAACTACCACCCGGTGCGCAACTACCGCCAGGCGGTGGCCCGACGAGACTGGGTGATCGGCCGCATGGTCGAGGACCGCAGCATCACGCCGTTGGAGGCCGAGCTTGCCTGGAACGAGCCGCTGGAAATCCGCGAGCGCGGCGAAACCGAGGTGGCCGAGGCGGCGCATTTCGCGGAGGAAGTCCGGCGCGAGCTGGTGCGCCTTTATGGCGATTACGGGCTCTACGAGGGCGGCCTGTCGGTCCGTACGACCCTCGATCCGAGGCTCCAGGCGGCGGCTGAAACGGCGCTCAGAAGCGGCCTGATCACCTACGACCGTCGCCATGGTTGGCGGGGGCCGCTGGCCCGCCTCACGGGCCTTGATGCGGAGACCTGGGCCGAAAATTTGGCCGCGGCCGAGATTCTCAAGGGCGCGCCGGGCTGGGAGCGGGCTCTGGTTCTTTTCACCACCGACAAAGTGGCTGAGATCGGGTTCGTCGACGGCCGCACGGGCCAGATTCCCATCAACGCGCTGCAATGGGCGCGCGAGCCGCTCAAGGGGCAGAAGGTGGGAGGGAGCCCCGGCTCGGTGGAAGACGTGATGGTCGCCGGCGACGTGATCTACGTCGAGCCGATCGTGGAAGACAGCTACGGCAAGCCGGTGCCCGACGGAACCTACGGGCTCCGCCAGGTGCCCGATATCAACGGGGCCCTGGTCGCATTGGATCCCCATACCGGCCGGGTGCTGGCCATGGTCGGCGGGTTTTCCTTCGACGACAGCGAGTTCAACCGGGCCAATCAGGCCAAGCGCCAGCCCGGCTCGGCGTTCAAGCCGATCGTCTATCTGGCGGGCCTCGACAGCGGCTTCACCCCCTCGACCCTGATCCTCGACGCGCCCTTCGTGATCGATCAGGGCCAGGGCCAGGGCAAGTGGAAGCCGGCCAACTACACCCGCAAGTTCTATGGGCCGACGCCGATGCGCGTCGGCATCGAAAAGTCGCGCAATCTCATGACCGTGCGCCTGGCGCAGACCATCGGGATGGACAAGGTCGCCGATACCGCGATCCGGCTCGGCGTGGTCGACCACATGCCCGAGGTGCTGGCCATGGCGCTTGGCGCCGGCGAGACAACCCTGCTCAGGCTGACCACGGCCTATGCCATGCTGGTCAACGGCGGCCGGCGCATCACGCCGACCCTCGTCGACCGTGTGCAGGACCGTAACGGCAGCACGATCTTCAGCCACGACCAGCGGAACTGCCCCGGATGCAGGGACGAGACCTGGCGCGGCCAGGATGTGCCGCAATTGCCCGACGAGCGCGAGCAGGTGGCGGACCGAGCGAGCGCCTACCAGGTGGTCTCCATGCTGCAAGGCGTGGTCCAGCGCGGCACCGGCCGACGGGTCGCGGCGGTCGGCAAGCCGCTCGCCGGCAAGACCGGCACCACCAACGAGTCCCAGGACACTTGGTTCGTCGGCTTTTCGCCGGATTTGGCGGTCGGCGTCTTCGCCGCCTTCGACGAGCCCAGAACCCTCGGACCGAAGGAAACCTGCTCCAGCGTCGCGGCGCCGATTTTCCGGGACTTCATGGCCGACGCGCTGGCCGACACGCCGGCGATCCCGTTCCGCATCCCACCCGGCATCCGCCTGGTCCGCGTCAATGCCGAGAGCGGGCGGCTGGCGAGGTCCGGCGATTCGCGCGTCATCCTGGAGGCCTTCAAGCCCGGCACCGTGCCGAGCGGCCAGCAGATGGTGCTCGACGGCGGCTACAACCCGGCGGCAAGCGACGCGTCGCGGGCGGTGGTCCCCGGCGGCTCCGACGGGCTGTACTAATCCTCTCTAAGCGCCTAAATCATTCTCCGCAATTCAGCGAAACCTAGTCTTCACCGGGAGGGTCCATGCGCGCGGAGATCGAAGCGGCGGTCGACGCCATCCAGCAGTCGTTGGCGCTGCTGAGGAGGCATCTTTGACCTGGAAGCCGCCACAAGCCGCCTCGAAGAGCTGAACAAGACCGCCGAAGACCCAGATCTGTGGAACCATCCGGAAGCCGCCCAGAAGGTGATGCGCGAGCGCGGCGCGCTGGAGCAGGCGATCGAGTCCTTCTCTAAACTCGAGCAGAGCCTGGAAGACGCCCTGGTGCTGCTGGAGCTGGGCGAGGCCGAGGAGGACGAGGCCAGCATCGGCGAGGCGGAGGGCCAGCTCCAGCGTCTGCAAACCCGCGCCGCCAAGCTCGAGCTCGAGAGCCTCTTGTCGGGCGAGGCCGACGCCAACGACTGCTATGTGGAGATCCACGCCGGGGCCGGCGGCACCGAGGCTCAGGACTGGGCCGAGATGCTGCTCAGGATGTACACCCGCTGGGCCGAGGGCCACGGCCACAAGGTGGACTGGCTGGAGGAAAGCGCGGGCGAAGAGGCCGGGATCAAGTCGGCCACCATCCAGGTCAAGGGCCACAACGCCTATGGCTGGCTGAAGACCGAATCGGGCGTGCACCGCCTGGTGCGCATTTCGCCTTACGATTCCCAGTCGCGCCGCCACACCAGCTTCGCCAGCGCCTGGGTCTATCCGGTGATCGACGATTCGATCGAGGTCGAGATCATCGACAAGGACTTGCGGGTCGACACCTACCGGGCCTCGGGCGCCGGCGGCCAGCACGTCAACAAGACCGACAGCGCCGTGCGCATGACCCACCTGCCGACGGGGATCGTGGTGCAGTGCCAGAACGACCGCTCGCAGCACAAGAACCGGGCCCAGGCCATGTCCATGCTGCGGGCGCGGCTCTACGAGCACGAGCTGCAGAAGCGCGAGGCCGAGGCCCAGGCCGAAGCCGAGAGCAAGTCGGAGATCGGCTGGGGCCACCAGATTCGCTCCTACGTGCTGCAGCCCTACCAGATGGTGAAGGACCTGCGCACCGGAGTCGAGATCGGCAACCCCCAGGGCGTGCTCGACGGCGCCATCGACAAGTTCCTCGAAGCGGCCCTGGCCCAGAAGATAGAAGGCGGGGTCTCCAGCGCCAGCCGGGAGGCGGGCGACGCTTAACGAAAGTCGCAGTGCGCAACAGCTCCGATGCGTCGTGATCCACCTAGTCTTCGAAGAAGGCCAGCGTCCGCACCTCGATGCTCTGGCGCGGCGGCGCATCGGCCGGCGTCGTCGGGTCGTCGAATGCGGTGTGCGGGGTGAAGCGCGCCCGGCCGTCCTCCAGGGAGTCGTAACCTTTGATCAAGGCCGCCTCGGAGCGTTCCATACGCGGGAAAGTATACCAGCGGTGCTCGGGGCTATAGGTGACATTGTAAATCTCTCCGGTGCGCTCCGGGTAGACCAGATCGAGGGGCACCCGGTCTTCCGGCGCGATGCTGCGGGCGTCGGCGAAGGCGAGCGGCGCGGTCTCGACCGGCCCGGCGATGGGGCGCCAGACGTTCACGATGGCGAAGCGCGTCTTGAGCAGGGCCTCGGCTTCCGCCGCATCGAACAGGTCGCGCACCCGCTGCGGCCCGGATTTGGCCGTATAGTCGTTGTGGACCATGCGCACCGGGGCGCGGATGCCGTCCTCGTCGCGGTCGGGCGCGCCCTCGACGCGGACATTGTGATCGAACACCTCGACCCGCGCCGCGCCGGTCTCGGCGGCAACCAGGCGCGCCATCTCCGGGTAGTAGACGCGCCGGACCTCGTCCTCGTCATGGAAGTCGGCGACATTGGTGTCGTGCCGGGTCAGGGTGAAGCCCTGGCGGTCGAGGCTTAGCGAGCCGGCGATCGGCCGGGCGTTGTGGATCGCGACCCGATAGGGGGCGTAGGTGCCGGTCCGCCGGATCTCGCCGCCGGTGAGCGGCGGCATGGTGGTGACCGGGCGCGCGCCGGTGTCCACCAGATAGGTCAGATCCGCCTCGACCTGCGCGCGGGCGAGGGCGTCGTCGGCCAGGAGTCCCGGCAGTTCGCGGTTGGCGGATGCGAGGTGAGTATCGGCTAGGGCGGCCATGGGACGTCTCCTTTCTATGAGCGGAGCTAAACCATCGGCTGCATGCCGATCATTCAACACTGAATACGGAGATAGGCAGCGGAAACGAAGCCGACAAAAGAGGATTTCTAGAGGGATCAGTTAGAAAATCTAAGGTATAGTCGTGCGCTGCGCCGGGTCAGCCGGCGGCGAGCGGCCCGTAGAGGTCCGGTGTCAGGCCGGCTTCGCGGCGCGCGGCTTCGTTGAACGGCGGCTTCAGGGTGCCCTTGAAGTGGCGCTCGACCAGGGCGCGCCAGGTTTCCGCAGGTTCGAGGCCGGCCCGATGGCAGGCCCAGTCGAACCAGCGCTTGCCGGCCGCCACATGGCCGATTTCGTCGCGGTAGACGACCCGGAGCAGGGCGGCGCTTTCGGGATCGCCCGCCGCCTCGAGCTTGGCGATCATGGCCGGCGTTACGTCGAGGCCGCGGGCCTCCAGCACCAGCGGCACCACCGCCAGGCGCGCCAGCAGGTCGTGGCGGGTGTCGCTCGCGGCCTGCCACAGGCCGTCGTGGGCCGGCAGATCGCCGTAAGCGGCGCCGAAGGCGGCCAGGCGCTCCGACAGGAGGGTGAAGTGGCGCGCCTCGTCGTCGGCCACCGTCACCCAGTCGTCGAAGAAGGCGCGCGGCAGTTCGTCGCCGGAAAAGCGCGCGATCAGGTCCCAGGCGAGATCGATGGCGTTCAATTCGATATGGGCAAGGGCGTGGAGCAAGGCGACGCGACCCTTGGGCGCGGGCCCGATGGAGCGCCGCGGCACGTCGCGCGGCGCCTTCAGCTCGGGGCATGCCGGCCGGGCCGGGCGGTCCGGCGGGGCGGCGCGGCCGACCTCGGCGATAGCGCCCGCGCGCCAAGCCGCGGCTACGGCCCGGCCGGCCGCCGCCTTGGCCGCCGCGTCCGCGGTCGCCAGCACGCCGACGGCGGCTCCGGCAAGGGTCTGCGGTTTCTCCGGCATGCCGGCCTCAAGGCTCAATCTTCGTATCCTCCTCGCGACCTTTGTCCGCACCGGCCGGGCGGCGGCGAAGAGGCTGCCGCCCCCGCGCCTGCTCGGCCGAGGCCTCATTTAACCCGCATCTCCGCCGAGGCGTTTCCGGGCTTCGGCGGCGGGGCTCTCGATCATGTGTTCATAGACCTCCAGCACCCCTTGCGCGGTGGCAAGCAGGCGGTCCTTCAAGGCCGCGAAGTCGGCACAGCCGGCCGCCCGGGCGAGAGACGCCTTGAGGCCCTCGGGCGCCTCGGCTTCGTCGAAATGGGCCCCGGCCGTGACCCGGATGAAGCCCTGTACCGCGCGAACCAGCGTGATCGCATCGATCAGTTGCTGGGCGCTCGCAGTGCCCAGCACGCCGGCCTCGGCCAGCCGCGCGAAGGCGAGGTCGGCGCGCGCGGCCAGCGCGTCGGGATGGTCGTGGGCATGGCGCAACTGCAGGTACTGGGCGAGAAATTCCAGGTCGACCAGGCCGCCGCGGAGGTATTTCACGTCCCACAGGCTGCGCGCCGTGAACTCCTGATCGATCCGCTGGCGCATGTCGGCGACATGAACCAAAAGGCGGTCCGGGTCGCGCTCCTGACAGAGGATCTCGCTCAACGCGGCCTCGATGCGCGAGGCGAGCGCCGGGCCCCCCGAGATGACCCGCGCGCGCGTCAGCGCCATGTGTTCCCAGGTCCAGGCCTCTTCCTCCTGGTAGCGGCAAAATCCGGAGATCGGTGTCGCGATCGGTCCGGACTGGCCCGAGGGCCGCAGGCGCATGTCGATCTCGTAGAGCCGGCCCTCGGCGGTGGGGGCCGTCAGGGCGTTGATCAGGCGCTGTGAGAGGCGCGCGAAATAGTGGCTGGGCGCGAGCGGCTTCGGGCCGTCGGAGGCCTCGATTCCCTCGTCGACGTCATAGATGAAGATCAGGTCCAGATCGGAGCTGACCGTCATTTCGCCGCTGCCCAGTTTGCCGAGGCCGAGGACCGCCAGCTCCGCCCCGGGCAAGCGGCCGTGCGGTTTGGCGAATTCCTCCAGGACCGGGTCGTAAAGCGCGGCGATGACGGTGTCCGCGATGTCGCTGAGCGCGCCGCTGGTCTCGGCCAGGGCATTCGTGTGGCGCAGGATCTGCACGCCCACTTGGAACTTGCGGTCGTTGGTCCAGCGCCGCGAGAGGTCGAGGACGTCCTGGAAATCCCTGGCCCGGGCCAGCCTCTCCCGCAGCTCCTCGTCCATGGCGGCGCGGGTCGGCGGATGGGTCTGGAAGTCCGCCGACAGGACGGCGTCCAGCAGTCCGGGATTGCGGCTCAGGTGATCGGCCAGGGCGGGGGCCGCGCCCATGATCTCGGCCAGCAGATCCAAAAGGTCCGGGTTGGCGTGCAGCAGCGAAAACAGCTGCACCCCGGCGGGCAGGCCCGACAGGAACTCGTCGAACTTCACCAAGGCGGCGCCCGGATTGGGTGTGCGGCCCAGCGCCTGGAGCAAGGCCGGCATCAGCTCGGTCAGGAGTTCGCGCGCCCGTGTGCTGCGGGTGGCGCGATGGCGGCTGTGGTGCCAGCCGCGCACCAGGCTGAAGACGAGCTGGCCGTCGGCAAAGCCGAGCTGCTCCAGGGTTTCCAGCGTCGCCGGTTCGGCCTCGCCGCCGGTGAACACCAGGTTGCCGGGCGCCGAGAGCGACGGCGCTTCCTCGAATAGCTCGGCATAATAGCTTTCGACCCGGCGCAATTGACGCAGCACTTGGGCGCAGAAAAGTACCTCCGAATCCTGACCCATCAGGGCGGAGAGCGTGGCGAAACCTTTCTTTTCCTGCGGCAGCTCGTGGGTCTGCTGATCCTCGATCATCTGCAAGCGGTGCTCGAGCCGGCGCAGGAATTCGTATGCCTCGGTCAGCTTCTCGGCGGCGCCCGGGTTGATGCGCCCGGCCCTTTCGAGCGCGGCGAGCGCGTCGGTGGTCCGCGGGCTGCGCAGGCTCGGATCGCGGCCGCCGTAGATCAACTGCTGGGTCTGGGCGAAGAACTCGATCTCGCGGATGCCGCCGCGGCCGAGCTTGATGTTGTGGCCCGGCAGGGCGATCTCGGAGCCGCCCTTGTGGGCGTTGATCTGGCGCTTGATGGAGTGGATGTCCTGGATCGCCCAAAAGTCCAGGTTCTTGCGCCAGACGAAGGGGGCGAGCTCGCGCAGGAAGGCCTCGCCCAGGGCGAGGTCCCCGGCCACGGGCCGCGCCTTGATCATGGCGGCCCGCTCCCAGTTCTGGCCCATGCTTTCGTAGTAGGTCAGGGCCGCATCGATGGAGAGGGCCAGCGGCATGGCGGCCGGGTCGGGCCTGAGGCGCAGATCGACCCGGAAGACATAGCCGTCGCCGGTGCGCTCTTCTAGCAGGGTGACCAAATCGCGGGTCAGGCGCACCATGGCCTCTTGGGTGGTGCGCCGGCCGCGATAGTCGATCCGCGCCGGATCGAACAGCACGATGATGTCGATGTCGGAGGAATAGTTGAGCTCGCCGGCCCCCAGCTTGCCCATGGCGAGGATCACGACGCCGCAGTCCTCGAGCGGCTCGTCGGGCCTTCGCAACACGAGCTCGTCGCGCGCCATCGCCTGGCGCATCAGGTGGGAGAGTGAGATCGACAAGGTCACGGCGGCGAAGCGGGTCAGCGCGCCGGTTACTTCGTCGAGCGACCAGGCGCCGGTCAAATCCGCCAACGCGATCAGCAGCGCCGCGCGCCTGCGGGCCGAGCGCAGCGCTTGCATCAGAGTCCGGCGGTCCGTATCGTCCGCCTCCAGCGCGGCGAGTCCTGCGATCAAGTCGCGCAATGCCTCCCCAGGCCCGTCCCGCAGGAGTTGCGCGAAAAATGCGATATCCCGAAGGATGCATTGGCTCAGGAAGGGGCTGTTGGCGAATATCGCCTTGAGAAGCCGGCCGGCCAGCGGGTCGTCGGGAAGCGAGCGAGCGAAGTCTATCTCAGAAAGATCTTCGAGCTTTGCGATCTGTTCGTTCCAATGCTGTAATCCCGCGCTGGCCCGTTCGGCGTCGCCGATCGCCGGCAGCGAGTCCGGGGTCGAGAAGAACAAAGCTGCGTTGCCGCGAGATGTGCCCGGGCGAGATTTACCCGGGCGAGACTTACCCGGGCGAGACTTGACTGGGCGAGACTTGACTGGCATCGGCTCAAGGTGCGAGAGGCGGTTGCCCGGGTCAAGGGCTGGCAAGGATAACGAGTTCGGTCGGGGTCGACGGTGATTGCGCGGTCCGCCAAAATCCTGACAGAAGTGATCATCGGCGTGATCGTCGTTGTTGCGCTGTTGGCCGGCCTTGCCATCTGGCGCCTTTCCATGGGGCCGCTGTCGGTAAATTTCCTCGCCCCCTATCTGGAGGCGAGCTTCGCCGACAACGAACAGGGCCTCGCCGTCGACGTCGAGGAGACGGTGCTCGCTTGGGGCGAGGCCCGGACGATCGATCTGCGCGCCCGCAACGCGCGGATCCTCAATTCCGACGGCGCCACCATTGCCGCGGTTCCCGAGGTTTCGGTCTCGCTGAGCCTCGCGGCGATGCTGCGCGGGATGATCGCCGCGACCGAAGTCGACGTGGTCGACGCCCGGGTCACTCTGGTGCGCGAAGCCGATGGGCGCTTGGCCTTGGCGACGCAAAGCACGGCGGAGGAAGTGCCGGTCGAGGACAGGGATCCGGAATTTTCAGCCGTCCTGCCGGTGTTGATCGATCTGTTCACGCGCGACCCCGAACGCGGCCGGGCGCTCGACTATCTGAACGTGGTCCGGGTCGTCGACGGTCAGTTCATCGTCATCGATCGCCGGCTCAAGGCCTTTTGGTTCGCGCCGAAGGCAAGAATGGAACTGCGCCGCCATGAGCGTGGCGTGGCGGCCGTCATGGGCCTTCAAATCGCCGTCGGCGAGGATACCGCAGATGCCAACCTGGCGGTGCTATTCGATCAGCCGCAGCAGAAAATTACAGTGGCCGGCCGTTTTACCGGTTTCCATGCCAGCGCCGTGGCCGCAATAGTGCCGCTTCCGGAGGCCTTTTCCGGCTTCCATATCCCACTCGAGGTCGATGTTAAGGCGACCTTCACGCCACAAGGAGAGCTCACGGACGCGAGCTTCGACGTGACCGGCGGCAAGGGCGAGCTTTCGGCGCCGCCCTTCCTTCCGCAACCCAAGGCGGTTACCGAACTCACCCTGCGCGGTCATTTCGACGGCGGCGCACGGCGCCTCGAGGTCACCACTGCGGAGATCGACTTCGACGCCGGAGACCAACCGGGGCCGTCGGTCTCGATTTCGGCGGTCGCCGTGAGCCGAGACGCAGGCCTCGATATCACCGCCGAGGCGCAGGTATCGGCCTTGTCGGTCGAGGAGCTGGAGGGCTACTGGCCCGAAGCGGCCTTGCCCGGGGCCCGCGAATGGATCACCGAGAATATACCGGGCGGGCTGGTTGAGAACGCCCGGTTTTCCCTCGTGGCCGAGGCGCCGGAGGGCCGCTTGGAAGACTTTGCGATCGTCTCGCTCGACGGCGGTTTCGAGCTGAAGGACCTCGAGGTTCATTATCTGCGCCCGATGCCGCCGTTCACCGGCGTCACGGGCCGCGCCAGCCTGGAGGGCACGGACCTCAAGTTTCAGGTGGACGAGGCGCGCCAGGGCGAGCTGACCATACGCGATACCAGGGTCGATATCCTGGACATGGCCGGCGACACCCGGATGGAGATCGACGGCACGATCACTGGCCCGGTGCGCGCGGCGCTCGAGGTGCTCGATCATGAGAGGCTCGATCTCTTGGCGCGGCTTGGCATCGATCCGGCCAGTGCCTCCGGCGAAGCCGAAACCCAGTTGGCGATCGAATTTCCGCTGTTGAGCGACTTGACCTTCGATCACGTAGACATCGGTGCGGCGGCTAAGGTGAAACAAGGAAGCGTCGCCGGGTTCCTTCTTGACCGGGATGCCAGCGACATGGACCTGGATCTGACGGTCGACACCGAAGGCCTGTCGATGAAGGGCCGTTTGCAATTGGCGGGCGTGCCCGTCGTCATGGATTGGCGCGAGGACTTCACCGGCCAGCAGGACCTGCGCACGCGTCTCGAGCTCGACTTTCCGGATCTCGGGACGACCGGCTGGCGCGACCTCGGCCTGGATTTGGCGCCCTATATCGAGGGGCCGGTCTCCATCACCGCGATCGCGACGGTTGGCCAGGACCGGAGCGGCACGCTCAACCTTGCCGCCAACCTGGCCGACGCCCGCCTGTCGTTGCCGTTCTTGCGCTGGGACAAGCCGCCCGGTCAGGACGGGGCCTTGCGACTATCGCTGGCGCTCGAGGACGAGGCGGTCGCCGGCTTGAACAGTTTCGACCTGACGGCGGGAACGCTTCGGGCGCGGGGCGGCGGCGAGCTGCAGCCTGGCACGTTCGATTTGCATGCCCTTCGCTTCGATGAGGTCGCTTTCCACGGGACCGCGCTGCGCGACGCATCGGTCGAGCGGGTCGGCGAAGCTTTGATCATCGAACTGGGCGAGGGCGTCCTGGACGCCGCGCCGTTTCTGGCCGGCGACGGGCCAGAAGAGCCGGCGGCCGGGGCGGAGACGACATCGGCCCCGGAGGCGGGACCAGCGGAAGCCGTCGAGGAGGAGGGGGCGCCCGTGAAGATCAGCGGCGCCGCCTTGGAGTCGATCTATTTTGGCGAGGGCCGGTCTTTGCGCCGAGCGGATCTGTTGCTGGAGCGCTCCAAAATCGGATGGGAGCGCGTCGAACTGCACGGCGAGGTTCCCGAGGCGCTGTGGCGGATACGTCAAGACGGTAGCCTGGTCGACGAGGGTGAGGAGGTGCCGGAGCTCAAGACCTTCGATCTGACCTTCGGGCCGGCGGAAGACGGCGGCTACCGGCTGGAGGCGCACATGAACGACATGGGCGCCGGATTACGCGCCCTGGGGATCATCGACACCATCGAAGGCGGCAATCTGGTCGTCACGGCCACCGGCGCCGGGCCCGTCCCCAACCATCCCTTGGACGGCCACATCGAGGCGCAGGATTATCTGCTGCGCGACGCGCCGGTCATGGCCCAAATGCTGAGCCTGGCCTCCTTGACGGGCATATCGAACGTGCTGAACGGCGACGGCTTGAAATTCAAGCGGCTGGTCGGCGATTTCAGATTGGAGAACGGCGTGGTGAGCACCGATCTCCTGCGGGCCTATGGCAACGCGCTTGGGCTGACGGCCAAGGGAACGCTGGATTTCGGTCGGGATGCCATCGAGATAGAAGGCACGATCGTGCCAGCTTACACGGTGAACCGGATTCTCGGCGAGATTCCGATCCTGGGCCCCTTGCTTGTGGGCGGAGAGGGCGAGGGCATCCTCGCCGTGGTCTATGGCATCGACGGCCGGCTCAGCGATCCGCAGGTGTCGGTCAATCCGCTCTCGGTGCTGGCCCCCGGCTTCCTACGGGGCATCTTCGGAATCAAAGGCGGCGATGGCGACAGCGCGCCGCGCGCCATGCCGGGCCGGATAAACGGCTAGAGCCTTTTTTGTTCTCACGGAACCGGCCCGCACCCCCGCCCAGTGCGGAGCACTCGCGCTTCGCGCGCCCATGCCATTGTAGCATAAGGGTGGCCGGGCGGGGGTGCGGGCCGGTGCGATTCCACGTGAGTGGAAAATGCTCTAGCCGATCACTCGCACGAGGGCGTGGCGCTTCTTGCCGGCGGAGAGCTTGATCAAGCCGTCATCGTCGCTGTCCGCCAGGCCGACCGTGGCCGTTTCGTCGGCGATTTGCCGGTTGTTGAGCCGGCCGCCGCCGCCCTTGATCAGCCGGCGCGCTTCGCCGTTGCTCGCGGTCAGGCCGGCGCGGCACAAGAGCTCGTAGGCGGCGATGCCGACCTCCAGCTCGCCGCGGCTCACCTCCAGGGTCGGCAGATCATCGCCATGGCCGCCCCGCTCGAAGGTCCGGCGGGCCGTCTCGGCCGCCGTTTCGGCGGCTTCGCGGCCGTGGCAGAGCGCCGTGGCTTCGTTCGCCAGCATCTTCTTGGCGTCGTTGATCTCCGTGCCGTCGAGGCCATCCAGGCGGTTGATCTCGTCCAGCGGCAGGAGGGTGAACAGGCGCAGGAAGCGGCCAACGTCACCGTCGTCGCAATTGCGCCAGAACTGCCAGTAGTCGTAGGCCGCGAGGCGCTCCGCGTTGAGCCATACGGCCCCCTCGGCGGTCTTGCCCATCTTGGCGCCCGCGGCGGTGGTGATGAGCGGCGAGGTCAGGCCGTAGAGCGCGCGCTGATCGACCCGGCGCCCGAGCTCGACGCCGTTGACGATGTTGCCCCACTGGTCGGAGCCGCCCATCTGCAGCACGCAGCCGTGGCGCCGTGCCAGCTCCAGAAAATCGTAGGCCTGCAGCACCATGTAGTTGAACTCGAGGAAGCTGAGCGGGTGTTCGCGTTCGAGGCGCAGGCGCACCGAGTCGAAGGTCAACATGCGATTGACCGAGAAGTGGCGGCCGTAATCGCGCAGGAAGTCGATCAGTTGCAGCCCGTCGAGCCAGTCGTCGTTGTTGACCATGAGGGCGTCGCCGGGGCCGTCGCCGAAGGTGAGATAGCGGTCGAAGATCCGGCGGATCCCGGCCATGTTGGCCTCGATCTGGGTCTGGCTCAGCAACCGTCGGCTGTCGTCCTTGCCCGACGGGTCGCCGACCTTCGTGGTGCCGCCGCCCATCAAGGCGATCGGCCTGTGGCCGGCGCGCTGCAGCCAATGGAGCAGCATGATGGGGACCAGCGAGCCGACATGAAGCGAATCGGCGGTGCAGTCGAAGCCGATATAGGCGGTCACGGGCGCTTCGCTCATCAGCGCGTCGAGGCCGTCCAGATCGGTACACTGATGGACGAAGCCGCGCTCGGTGATTTCGCGCAGGAAGTCGGACTTGAGAGCCGTCATGGGAAAACCGTGGTCCTTGCCGCCGCTCGTGGCCGCTTGTCGGCGGCGCGCTGGTCTATCACAATCGCCCAGCCTTCTCAATCGGCGCCGGGGCGCCCGGGCGCCTAGGCACGGGGACCATCATCGACATGGGCGAGAACGTCAAAAACTGGAATCGGCGGGCCTGGGCGCTGGGAATGATGAGCGGCACCTCTCGCGACGGCATCGACGCCGCGTTGATACGCACGAACGGCAGGGACCGGGTCGAGGCCGGGCCGTCCCTCAGCCGGTCCTATGACGATGGCTTTCGCGGTGACCTTGCCGCTGTCTGCCAAGGCGAGCTAGCCAACCCGGCGGAGGTCGAGCGCGCGCTCACTTTGCGCCACGCGGCGCTGGTCAAGGAGTTGCTTTCGACCCATGCTATCTCGCCGCAAGAGGTGGGGGTGATCGGGTTCCACGGCCACACGATCGCCCATGCCCCCGCCGAACGCCGCACCCATCAGATCGGCGATGGCGCTCTCTTGGCGGCGGAGACCGGGATCGACGTGGTGGCCGACTTTCGCAGCAAGGACGTGGCGGCCGGCGGCGAAGGTGCGCCCTTCGCGCCGCTCTATCACGCGGCGCGCGCAGCGGACCTGACCAAGCCCTTGGCGGTCCTCAACATCGGCGGCGTGGCCAACGTGACCTGGATCGGCCCAAGGATCACCTCGGGGACCGCAGCCGACGCACCGGATACTGCCGCAGGGTCGCGCCTGCTGGCGTTCGATACCGGCCCGGGAAACGCTTTGCTGGATAGCTGGGTCATGCGGCATATCGGGGCGCCGCGCGACCACGACGGACTCCTGGCGGCCGGCGGCGAGGTCAAACAGCAGATCGTCGATCGGTTCCTCGAGGCGCCTTACTTCGAACGCCCGCCGCCCAAGTCGCTCGATCGCGACGATTTCGACCTGACGCTTTTGAACGGCGTCTCCGCCGCGGACGGGGCGGCCACCCTCTGCGCGATGACCGCAGCAGCCGTGGCGCGGGCCGGGCCGCACCTGCCGGCCGCGCCGGGCCGTTGGCTGGTGTGCGGCGGCGGGCGCCACAACCCGGTCATCATGGCCAGGCTCGCCCAGCGGCTCGGGGCGCCGGTCGAGCCGGTCGAGGCGGTTGGCTGGAACGGCGATGCGCTGGAGGCCGAAGCCTTCGCCTATCTCGCGGTTCGCGCCCTCCAAGGGCTGCCACTATCGCTCCCCTCGACGACCGGCGTTGGCGCGCCGACCAGCGGCGGCCGGTTTTTCCCGGCCGCCCTATCTGGTTGATAAAGTTCGGCCCCAGCCCGCGCGAAGCGCCCGGCTACGCCGCCGCCTCCCGTCCACCCAATGGCATTGTACGCTGTGGGCGCGCGAAGCGCGGGAGTGCGAAGCGCTCGGGCTGCGCCCGCGCACCGGGAGGGGGAGCGGGCCGGCACCGAGACTCTATCAACAAGATAGGGGCGGCCGGGAGGAGCCGGCGCAGCCGGGCGCTGCGCGAGGACCGGTCCCGACCTAAACCTAACCGCTCTACGACGTTGCGCTGACCGCGGCGTCTTCGCTCATGGCCTTGGTCAGATAATCGACCACGTGGGCGGCGAGCTCTTCGGTATGATCGCGGAACGAATGGTCGGCGCCGGGAACGATTCGATAGTCGATCCGGATTTGGCGCTGATGGTGCAACTTGTGGACCAACTTCTCCACCGATGTCTGAGGCACGCTTTCATCCTTGTCGCCATGAACCATCAGGCCCGAAGACGGGCAGGGCGCCAGGAAGCTGAAGTCGTAGCTGTTGGCCGGCGGCGCGACGGAAATGAAGCCCTTGATCTCGGGCCGGCGCATCAAGAGCTGCATGCCGATCCAGGCGCCGAAGGAAAAGCCCGCGATCCAGCAGGCGCTGGCGTTCTGATTGAAGGTCTGCAGCCAATCGAGCGCCGAGGCGGCATCCGACAATTCGCCTTCGCCACGATCGTAACTGCCCTGGGAACGCCCGACGCCGCGGAAATTGAACCGCAGAACCGAAAATCCCCGGCGCGCGAAAACGTGATAGAGCGAATAGACCACCCGGTTGTTCATCGTTCCGCCCTGCTGCGGGTGCGGGTGCAGGACCAGCGCGATGGGCGCGTTGGGCGATGTATTGTGCTGATAACGTCCCTCGAGGCGTCCCTCCGGGCCGTTGAAAATCACCTCTGGCATGGCTTACCGTCCAGATCACGACCCCAAAACCGCGCGAGCGCATTGGATGCCGCTTGCGGCCAGGGTCGACCTCATTATTCCCACATAAGTCGTCTCAAGCCCGTCTCAAGTCTGCCGTTTCCTAAACTTGACCAATTTAGTCAGGCAAACTATATCCACTGATAAGGGCTTCGCCGACAAGATAAGGGCTTCGCCGACAAAAAGCCTCCGTCCCCGCATTGCGCGGGGCGGAAGCTACCGGCGATCATAGCATGATAGGCCGTAAGATGTTCAAGAATCTGCGCGAAGACATCGATGCCATGATTGCCCGCGACCCAGCGGCGCGAAATCGTTTCGAAGTGGCACTGCTTTACCCCGGCTTCCAAGCACTGCTGTTTTATCGCCTTTCGCACGCCTTCTGGGTACGCGGCTGGCGTTTGATCGGTCGCGGCATCTCCCAGTTGGGGCGCTGGCTCACCGGGATCGAGATCCACCCGGGCGCCAAGATCGGCCGGCGGTTCTTCATCGACCACGGCATGGGCGTGGTGGTCGGCGAGACCAGCCAGATCGGCGATGACGTCACGCTCTACCATGGCGTGACCCTCGGCGGCGTGGCGCCGAGCGTCGATAGCGAAAGCCAGCGCGATCAGAAGCGCCATCCGACGCTGGAAGACGGCGTGATCGTCGGCTCCGGCGCTCAGGTGCTGGGCCCCGTGACCGTGGGCTGCGGTGCGCGCATCGGCGCCAATGCGGTGGTCACCAAGGACGTGCCGTCATGCGTCACCATGGTCGGCATTCCCGCCAGGACGGTGCAGGCCAGCAAGGCGGGCCCAAAAGACCAGCGCTTCGTGGCTTACGGCACGCCGACCGGCGATATCCCCGACCCGGTGGCGCGGGCGCTCGAGGGCCTGCTCGACGAGGTGCAGAGCCTCCGGGCGCGGGTCAATGCCTTGGACAGCAATGACGGTGCGGGCGACCGCATGGAGAATGTCGGCCGAGATGCACGCGGCGAGGAGGACGATGGGACCGCCAGCGAATCCCCGAAAGGGGAGTGTTGAGGCCTTGGACGACGGACGGGGCAGGCAAACGTGAAAATGAGCGCGAAAGGCCGGTACGCCGTCATGGCGCTGGCGGACCTGGCAGCCCAGGCCCGGCCCGGCCCGGTGACCCTCTATGACATCGCCGAGCGGCAGGACATCTCCTTGTCCTATCTGGAACAGCTCTTCGCCAAATTGCGCCGGCACGAACTGGTCAAGAGCGTCCGCGGGCCAGGCGGCGGCTACCTGCTGGCCCGCGAGCCGTGCGAAATGCCGATCGCCGATATCGTGATGGCCGTGGACGAGCCGGCTGCGAGTACGCATTGTACGCCCAGTCAGCCATTGAGTTGCCGCAACAGTGAGGTACGCTGCCTGACCCATGATCTTTGGGAGGAGTTGGGCAACCAGATGTACCTCTACCTGCGCTCGGTCACCATCGAGGACGTGATCAAGCAACGCGTTTTGGCGACCTGCGGCGCCTTGCCGGTCGACGAGGCCGCGGCGAAGCCGCCCGCCGGTTGACCGCCTGCCGACCGCTGTACGTGTCGTGAGGCCCGGCCCGTCATGGCTCCCAGCGCTTATCTCGATTACAACGCCACCGCCCCGATCCGTCCGGCCGCTGCGGCGGCGGTAAACGAGGCGCTCGCGCTCGGCGGCAATCCCTCCTCCGTCCATGGCTTCGGCCGCGCCGCC
>JAUVQB010000184.1 GCA_030598385.1 Alphaproteobacteria bacterium
CAAGCGGGCCAGGGAAATTAGGTTCGGAACCCAGGCGATGAAACGGTCCCCGCTCACTCCACGGTCGAAAGGCTCTCGGCCGGCGCCTCCTGGAGCCCACCGCTCCCCGGCTCCGATAGGGGCTCCGACTGGGTCTCCGAAAGGGGTTGCGAGCCTTGTTCCGTCAGGGGCACGAAATCCTGCAAGGGAACGGCGGCTCCGCCCGTGGCGCCACTGAGGCGCAGTTCCCAGCCCGCCAGGGCGCTGCGCGACAGCGCTAGGTCGCTTTGCGCCAAGGCGCGCGACAACCGCTCTTCGTCGCCGATGAAGCCGATATCGACCTGGGCGTACTGCCGGGTCATGTAGACCAGGTCCATGCGCACGATGGAGGCGATATCCGTCAGGCGCTTCTTGACCTCGAGCCAATCGCCCAACTCGGTGACCGGGACGATGGCCGAAAGCATGCGTTGATCATCGAAGCTGAGGTGATTGGCCGCCTTCCAGTCGGCCTGCGCGCTGGCGACCACCGCGTCGATCGCCGGACCGAACAGGACCTCCGCGCCGCCCGGCTGGGACTGCACGATGCTGTCGGCGTAGATGCGCCAGGCGGAGTCGTCATAGCGGTCGGCGACCACGTCCAATCGGGCGCCGCCGTCCACCGGATCGCCCACCAGCCCGGCTTGGGCCACGAGCACGCCTTCGGCGCCGTAGCGCAGCGCGATGTCGCTTAGAGCGCCGCTGTCGCCCGTTATCGCCCGCTGTACGTCGATCGCCGCCACGTCGCCCAGGTCGCCCAGGGGAATCAGAATCGGAACCAGCTCATCGGTCAAATCGCGCTCGGCCCAGGCAAAGGCCCAGAGGTTCGTCTCCTCCCACAACAGCACCTCGCCGGTCTCGCTCAGGAAGATCGGCAGCACCAAGAGCGGCTTGCTGCGGGTCTCGGTGAAGCGTAGGCGGTAGGCGCGAAACAGGTCGCGCACCGCCTCGGGTTTGAAGCGGAAGGTCAGTTCCGCCAGATAGCGGACCGCCGACGCCTTCTCGTTGACGACCGAAAAGTCCTGGATCAACTGTGCGACGTCGCTCTGGCCGAGTTTCGGCACGTAGGCCCTGTCTTCATCGAGCACCAGGCGCGCCATCAGGCGCTGGTAGGCCTCGCGGTGGCCTTGGGCCAAAGCGGCCTCGCGGGCGGTTGTCGCGGTATCCGCCGTGACGTCGACCTGGATCCCGCTCACTTTGTAGACTTCAACGTCGGCCTTCGCCGCCTGGCCCCATCCGGCAGTGCCGGCTAGGCCGGCGGCCAAAAGGCAAATTCCCACTAGGATTGTTCGGACTGGGAACGTTCGGACTGGAGGGTTAATGCGCATTGCAAAGCAGCCTGATTTCAGTATCTTCGCGGCACCTGCGATGGCGGCGATTCAGGGTCACCCGTGAGGACGACGCAAGCGACCGGCGCCATGGGGTCCGAGCGCCGCCTTTCTACTCCAAGTTACCGGAGGACGCCATAGTCAGCCGCCGCCCCAATCGCATGAGCTACAAGGACGCCGGTGTCGACATCGATGCCGGCAATGCCCTGGTCGAGGCCATCAAGCCCTTGGCCAAGGCCACGGCCCGGCCGGGCGCCGGGGCCGCGCTGGGCGGATTCGGCGGGCTCTTCGATCTCAAGGCGGCCGGATACCGCGACCCGCTGCTGGTCGCCGCCACCGACGGAGTCGGCACCAAGCTGAAGGTGGCGATCGCCGCCGGCCGCCACGACAGCGTCGGCATCGACCTGGTCGCCATGTGCGTGAACGACTTGGTGGTGCAGGGGGCGGAGCCTCTGTTCTTCCTCGACTACTTTGCCACGGGCAAGTTGGACGTGGCCCAGGCCGAGGACATCGTGCGCGGGATTGCCAGGGGCTGCGAGATCGCCGGCTGCGCTTTGATCGGCGGCGAGACGGCGGAAATGCCGGGCCTCTATGGGGCCGGGGATTACGACCTGGCCGGTTTCGCCGTCGGCGCGGTCGAACGTGACGGCGTGCTGACCGGCGATGCCGTCGGAGAGGGAGACGTGATCCTCGGACTCGAATCCGACGGCCTGCACGCCAATGGCTTTTCCCTGGTGCGCCGCATCGTCGAGGTCGAGGGCTCGGATCCGGCCGGCCCGGCCCCGTTCGACCAAACGCGCCGCCTTGACGAGGTCCTGCTGGCGCCGACGCGGATTTACGTGAAGCCCTGCCTGGCCGCGATCGCGGCGGGCGGGGTCCGGGCGCTCGCCCATATCACCGGCGGCGGTCTGGTGGAAAACCTGCCGCGCGTCCTCCCGGACGGCATGGCGGCACGCCTTACGGGCTTGTCTTGGCCGGTTCCGCCGGTTTTCGAATGGCTGGCCGCGGCGGGCGGCATAACGGCGAGCGAGATGCTGCGCACCTTCAACTGCGGCATCGGCATGGCCGTGATCGTCGACCCCGACCAGGCGGACCGGATCGCGGCCGGGCTCGGCAAGGCCGGCGAGCGCGCCCACCGGATCGGCCGCATCGTCGCACGGGACAAGGAAGCCGGGCCGCTCGACCTCGGCGAACTGGAGGCGGCGTGGCCCGGGTGAGGACCGCATGAGGACGGCCGTCCTGATCTCCGGGCGCGGCAGCAACCTTCAGGCGCTGATCGCCGCCGCGCGACCGGCCGAACATCCCGCCGAGATCGCCTTGGTCCTTTCGAACCGGCCGGGCGCCGCGGGTCTCGGCCATGCGACAGAAGCCGGAATCGCCAGCCAGGTCGTCGACCAAAGCGCCTATGCGGGGCCGGACCGGGCCGCCGCGCGGGCAGCTTTCGACGCGGCGCTCTCCAAGGCCCTGGAAGCCGCCGGGATCGAGATGGTTTGCCTCGCCGGATTCATGCGGGTTCTGACGGGCGATTTCGTGACCCGCTGGCGCGATCGCCTGATTAACATTCACCCCTCACTGCTGCCCGCATTTCCCGGGCTCGACACCCATGCCCGGGCGCTCGCCGCCGGTGTGAAGCTGCACGGCTGCACGACCCATTTCGTGCGCGAAGAGGTGGACAGCGGCCCGATCATCGGCCAGGCCGCGGTGCCGGTCCTGGCGGCGGACACGCCGGAGAGCCTGGCGGCGCGCGTGCTCGCCATGGAGCACCGCCTCTATCCCGCCTGCTTGCGCCTGGTCGCCGAGGGCCGCGCCAAGGTCGTCGGCGAACGGGTAGAGCTTGTCGTGACGCCCAGCGGCGGCGACTCGCTCATGCAGCCGCCCTCCTAGACAAGCACTTGCGGGCGACGGCACGGCCCGGTAAGTAGAATGGCAAAGGCGGATCAGGGGGGAAAGGCCATGAGCGAAGAGTCCATGCTGCAGGAGCGCAGGGCGACCTACGGCAACTTCGTGCGCCTGTGCGTCGTGTCCTCCGCCGCAGTGGCGGCGACGCTGGTCTTTCTGGCGGTGATTCTGCTGTAGCGGGCGCGCGGCGCCGGATCGCTAAAGCGATTTTGTGCTCCTTCGGAACCAGCCCGCGCGCACCGGAAGGGGGAGTGGGTTGGCAACGAATCTCAGCGAAGCGATAACCTACTAACCGACGATTTCCCCATCGGAGAAGAAGAACGCCACTTCTATCGCGGCATTGTCCGGCGAGTCCGAGCCGTGCACCGAGTTGGCCTCGAGCGATTCCGCGAAATCGGCACGGATGGTGCGCGGCGCGGCATCGGCCGGGTTGGTCGCGCCCATCACCTCGCGGTTGAGGGCCACCGCGTTCTCCGCCTCGAGAACCTGCACCACCACCGGGCCGGACGTCATGAAGTCGCATAGGGAATCGTAAAACGGCCGTTCCTTGTGGACGTCGTAAAACGCCTCGGCCTGCTCGCGGCTGAGCCGGATCCGCTTCTGCCCCACGATGCGCAGGCCGGCCTCTTCCAGGCGCGCAGAGATGGCTCCGGTCAGGTTGCGGCGGGTCGCATCCGGTTTGATGATCGACAAGGTTTGTTCGACGGCCATATCTGCTGCCCCCTTTGTGACGCCCCTTCAATGCCGCGGCCTTATAGCCGCTTTGGCTGCAATCGTCCATCGGCTTGCGGGCGTCCGCCCACGGAGATCGGCATGCAGGCTTCCGCTCACTGTAATCCGCGGCCGGAGCGTGCTATCACCCGGCCCGCCATGCTGCATGTGAACGAGATGACCTACCGGGTGGCCGGCCGCGCCCTCTTCGAGCGCGCCACGCTCGCCGTCAACAAGGGCGAGCGCACCGG
>JAUVQB010000435.1 GCA_030598385.1 Alphaproteobacteria bacterium
CCAACAACGTCGACCACTGCACGCGCCTCTGCCACGCCTCGTCGGTCGCCGCCCTCATGGAGGGCATCGGCTCCGGCGCGGTGACCGCGCCCTTCGGGGCGGCCAAGGATGCCGACTGCATTATCGTGATCGGCGCGCGCCCGGCCCAGAACCACCCCGTTGCCGCGACCTACCTGAAACAGGCGGCCCAGCGCGGCGCCACGCTGATCGTCATGGACCCGCGGCGCCAGGGCCTGTCGCGCTACGCCGACTACATGCTGCAGTTCAAGCCGGGCCAGGACGTGGCCCTGTTGAACGCCATGCTCTACACCATCGTCGAGGAAGAGCTCTACGACCGGCAATACCTGCAGGCCCACGCCGAGGGCTTCGAAGAGCTCAAGGCGGGCCTCGCGGGCTTTTCGCCCGAGGCCATGGCGGAGGCCTGCGGCATCGAGGCCGCCACCATCCGCGAGGTGGCGCGCATCTATGCCACCTCTCGCGCGTCGATCGTGTTCTGGGGCATGGGCATCTCCCAGTCCGTGCACGGCACCGACAATGCGCGCTGCCTGATCGCGCTGGCGCTGGTCACCGGCCAGGTCGGCCGGCCCGGCACCGGGCTCCACCCCCTGCGCGGTCAGAACAACGTGCAGGGCGCCTCCGACGCCGGCCTCATCCCCATGGTCTATCCCGACTACCGCTCGGTCGAGGACGCGGGCGTGCGCAATGAATACGAAGACTTCTGGGGCCAGGCGCTCGACCCCAAGCGCGGCCTCACGGTGGAGGAGAACGTCGATGCCATCCACGCCGGCCAGATCAAGTCCATGTACATCATGGGCGAGAACCCGGCCATGTCCGACCCGGACCAGCACCACGCCCGCGAGGCCTTGGCCATGCTCGAGCACCTGGTGGTGCAGGACATCTTCCTGACCGAGACGGCCTGGCACGCCGATGTCATCCTGCCGGCCTCGGCCCATGCCGAGAAGACCGGGACCTTCACCAACACCAACCGCGAGGTCCAGCTCGCCCGTCAGGTCATCGACCCGCCGGGCGAGGCCCGCCAAGACTGGGAGCTGATTCAGGAGCTGGCGACGCGACTCGGGCTCGACTGGAGCTACACGGGCGTGAGCGACGTCTTCGCCGAGATGGCCCGGATCATGCCCTCGCTCGCCAACATCACCTGGGAGCGCCTGGAGCGGGAGGACGCCGTCACCTATCCGGTCGACGCGCCCGACAAGCCGGGCAACGAGATCCTGTTCGGCGACGGCTTCCCGACCAAGAGCGGCCGGGGCAAGATCGTCCCCGCCCGACTGGTGCCGCCGGACGAGTTGCCCGACGAGACCTACCCCATGGTGCTCACCACCGGCCGCCTGCTGGAGCATTGGCACACCGGCGCCATGACCCGGCGCGCGGGCGTGCTCGACGACCTGGAGCCCGAGGCGGTCGCCTGCCTGTCGCCCAAGGAACTCGACCGCCAGGGCATCGATCCCGGCAGTTTCGTCAAGGTGGCGACGCGCCGCGGCACCATCGTCCTGAAAGTGCGCCAGGACCGCGACGTGCCGGAGGGCATGGTCTTTATTCCCTTCTGTTTCGCCGAGGCGGCCGCCAACCTGCTGACCAACCCGCAGCTCGATCCGATCGGCAAGATCCCGGAGTTCAAGTTCTGCGCCGCTCGGGTCGAACCGGTCGCCGCCGAGGCGGCCGAATAGGCCGGCGCGACCGGAGCCGTTAGTGGCGCGAACGGCCCAACCCTTTGGCCTGATCTGCTTCGTCCTGCTGTTCGCCTGGACGATCGCGGCAGCGGCTCAGGAGGAGCCCTCCGAGATCGACCGGGCGCTGCTGGGGGCGGCCTTCTCCGGCGACGAAGACCTTGCGCTCGACGCCCTGGAGCGCGGCGCGGATACTACGGTGCGCGCGCCCGATGGCCTGACGGCCCTGCACCTGGCGAGCGCCCTGGGCCACCAGGAGGTGGTCGAACTGCTGCTCGCCCACGGCGCAGATGCAGC
>JAUVQB010000189.1 GCA_030598385.1 Alphaproteobacteria bacterium
AGATAGAGAGCGGCGCACAGCGCGTCAACGCCTTTGACGGCCCGCTCAGCGGGGAGCCGCTGGATCGGGCGCCGGACCGAACGCCACGTGGCCTTGGGCTAGCCGCCCAAGGTCCTGTGTGGCCAGGAACTCCACCTCGTGCGCTATATATTGCGCGACGGCCCGTATTTGACCCGGACCCGGATCGACGGTGCCATAGAGGTTGCGCCGGACGCATTGATCCAAGGCGTCGGCCCCCTGCTCGAGCGCCCGCTCGTAAGCCAGGATACGGCCATAGAAACCCTCCGCCATCGCCTTGATCCGACGCCCGACACCCATGTCGCCGACGCCCAATTCCCGCAGACTATCGTCCATGTCTTGAAATAGGACATCGAACAGGGCCTGGGACAGATCGGCCGTTTCATCCCGGTTTTGCTTCAGCCTGTGCATGACGAGGAAGACATGCAGAACCAGGAGGTCGAAGCGCCCATCGACCGTATCCGGCAACCCGCAGGCAAGAAAGAACCCCGGCTGGCGGGCTTGTTCCATGATGCCGGCATAAAGGTTACGGGCAGACTCTTCGTGAAGTCTGGATCCAAAAAGCCTTCGCACGATCGGGAAACCCCATGCTCCGATGACAAAATTTCGCCCTGCTGCTACAGTGAGCCGCCCAGCGGAACCGATGGCGAAATCGATGGCGAAATCGATGACGGAGCTTGAAATGAACCGATTTGTCGGTTTATTCAACCTCTTTAGATGTCAAAGTGATTCGGGGTTCAAGTGACGAACCGGCCTCTGCACGAACAATTTGGACGTTCCTGGCGCCGCCGCTGGCGGTGCGCCATGGCCGGCTTCCTGTTGGCCGGGATGAGCCTTTCCCTGGCCGCTTGCGATACACCGGTGCACATTCGAGGCCATGTGAGCGATCCCGAATCGATCAACGCCATAGAGGCCGGTCAGCACACCCAGGAAGACGTGCTCGCCCTGCTCGGCACACCCTCGACCGTGTCCACCTTCGATAATCGAAAATGGTTCTATATCGGACACAAGTCGACGAAGTTCGCCTTTCAGCATCCAGAAGTCCTGGAGCGCAACGTCCTGGTGTTGTCCTTCGACGAGACCGGATTCGTCACCGACAAGCAAGTCCTCACGCTGGCAGACGGCCGCGAGATTAAGCCGATTGCGCGCGTGACTCCGACCGAGGGACGCGACTTCACCGTCATGCAGCAACTTTTGGGCAATTTCGGCCGGCTGCCGGGAAGCGGAGCCAAAACGACCGGCGTTCCGGATATTCCCGGTGGCTAGTGAAAACACGCAAAAAAAAGCCCCGGCGATATCCGAGGCCTTTGCTTTGGCGCATGCGGGGCGGCCCTTGCCCCCACGCCGGTCTCTGGGGGCCACATCGCACTGCGGGCCTCGCCTACCCGGCGGACCGCTTCGCCCCATGAAAGGGGTGATCACTATCGAGACTTGGTATTAGAGGGCCTTTGCCGGCCGCGACGGCGGATCGTTGAGAAAGCGGCGGGCAGCCGGCACGCTCTCGGGGTTGACCTCGCCGAGGCGTTCCAGGGCGCGCCGGGCGAGCGCTTCGTCGCCGGCCCAGGTCCCCGCATGGATCGCGAGGCGCAAGACCGTCAGGTCGTCGTCGCCATTGTCCAGGAGCCAACGCAAGTGCGGTAGGGCCGCCTCGAAATCGCGGGCCAGATGGTGCGTGATGGCCAAGCCGATCCGCGTGTTGACGGCATTGGGGTCTTCCGCCAGCCCCTGCTCGAACAAGCTGATCGCCGCCGGGGCCCGGCCGTTTCGGCCCAGGGTTTGGCCGGCCAAGTCCATGAGCTGACGATTGCCGGAGCGCCGGCAAGCGGTCTCGATGGCCTTGGCCTCCTCGTCGCCGAGGCGCCCGCCGGGGGCGCGGTGCTCTTCCAGCAATAGGGTGCAAATCCGGACGGCGGTGCCGATCTCGGCGCTTGCCGAGGCGAAGTCCGGCCCGCTGTGCGCCGACAGCGCAAAAATGGCCTTGGCGGGAATGGCCTCGAAGCGCCCCTCGCCGCCGGAGGCGACGATGCCCACCAGGCGTCCGGATTCGTCCACCAGGGCGCCGCCGCTGTTGCCCGGTTGGCTGTAAGCGTCGTGGTGCAGGCGGGCAAGCGGCCGATCAGGCGGCGGCGCTAACTGCAAGCGACCGGGCCGGTAAGCGCGGATGCGCCGCGAGCCGACGTCCGCCGCCACCGAAAAGAGCGCCGCTCCGGGCTTGATCCCCTTTGGCGTCAGGCTCGGCCCCGGCGGCAAAGCGTCGCTTTCCAGCAAGATCAAGTCGCCCAGGTAATCGCTTGGGACGACCTGGGCCTCGATCTCCTGCCCGTCAGCCAGGAAGACCGTCACGGTCTGCTCGTCGGCCACCACATGGCGCGCCGTCACCAGGCGGTTTGGGCCGAGTCTTACGGCGCTGCCGGCCGGGTCGAACGAGGACACGGCGAAGACCGCCGCGCGCGCCTCGCAAACCGGCTCCGGCCGCGCGCAGGCATCGGACTGGCTCCAGGCGGTCGGGACGAACCCAGCAACAACCAGGGCCGCCAGAAGCAGCGGCAACAACGTCGGCCAAGCGCGCCCGGCAACCGTGCAGCCTCGGCCCGTCACCACTCGCCGGTGTTGGCCATGGAGGCCCAGGGCTCCTGGGGCGGCAGGGACTCGCCCTTCTGGAGCAGCTCGACCGAGATGTTGTCGGGCGAGCGGATGAAGGCCATGTGCCCGTCGCGCGGCGGCCGGTTGATGGTCACCCCCTCACCCATGAGCCGCTCGCAAAGAGCGTAGATGTCGTCCACCCGGTAAGCGAGATGGCCGAAGTTGCGGCCGCCCTCGAGCTCTTCCGGGTCGTAGTTGTAGGTGAGCTCCACTTGCGCCTCTTCGTCGCCGGGCGCGGCCAGCATGACCAGGGTGAAGCGGCTCTCCGGATAGTCGTAGCGTTCGACCTCGATGAGACCCAGCTTGTTGCAGTAGAAGTCGAGCGACGCCTCGAGATCACTCACGCGGACCATGGTGTGCAGGTATTTCATCGCCCTCGGCCTCCCATCCCATGCCGGCGCCGGGTGACGCGCCGGGTTTATCGAGCCCCCGTAATCACAGGCCCGGGCAATCTCAAGAAGTTTGCCTGAACGCGCAAGCCCTTTTCGGGCCTTACGCGGAGGGTCGGAGGCCAGCAGACGGACGTGGGCTCATCGGACGATCCGGGCCCGCGCCGCCGCGGCGCCGGGCTCAGCTTAGATGCCGCTCAAAATGTAGAGCCCCTATGCGCAACTTGGCGAAGCCACCGGCGCCGCGTCGTGGTGCAATTACAGGCCTCGCATCATTTCGATTGCGCGAGGCCGAAAGCCGAGGGGGCGCGGGTCATGACGAAATTCACGACGGTGACGAATCTTCTGACGACGGCGATGGTGGTTTCCTTCGTCCTGCAGTTCAGCGTGATCCTGGTCCCTTGAGATAGTGAGATAGCGTGAAGTCGCCGGTGCTGTTTCTGGCGCAATTCCTGCGCGACCGATGTGGCGCAACGGCGGCGGAATACGCGCTTCTGCTCGCCCTCGTCTCGGGCGGCCTGGCCCTGTCCGCCGCCGTATTGGGCGAAAGCATCTCCGAGGCGATGAACGATACCTCCGCCCTCATCGAACGGAGCGGCTGCGACAACAACGGCCGCGGCACGGGCTTCGGCGGCGGCAACGGCAATGGCACGGGCCAAGGGGCTGGCAACGGACGCGGCAATTCCTGCTAGAGCTAGAGCTAGAGCTAGGGCTGGGTCCGCGACACCAGTACACGGGCGCGGCGACCTAGCCCTCTAGTAGAGGTGCTGGCCGCCGGTGACGAAGATTTCGGTGCCGGTGACGTAGCCGAAGTCGTCGGTACAGAGGCAGTAAACGGCCGAGGCCACCTCCATTGGCGTGCCCATGCGGTGCATCGGGATGCGCGGGATCAGGCTCTCGTACTCCTCGCCGATCATGGCGGTCTCGATCTCGCCGGGCGCGACCGCGTTCACCCGCACGCCGAACTCGGCGAACTCCACCGCCATCTCGCGCGTGAGCGCCGAGAGGGCGGCCTTGGAGATCGAATCGGCCGAGCCGGCGAAGGGGTGGATCTGATGCCCGGCGATCGAGGTGATGTTGACCACCGAGCCGCGCCCC
>JAUVQB010000383.1 GCA_030598385.1 Alphaproteobacteria bacterium
CTCGAGGTCGAAGCGATAGGGCGCGCCGTCCTCGAGGTCGACCTGGCCGCCTTCGAAGGCGCCGACGCGAAGCTTCGGGCCCTGCAAATCGGCCACTATGGCGATCGGCCGTTCGACTTGGCGTTCCAGCTCCCGGATCGCCACGTAGCGCTCGCGATGCTCGTCTTGGCTGCCATGGCTGAAATTCAGCCGAAAGGCGTCCGCCCCGGCATCATAAAGCTCTCGTATCTGGCTCGCGTCGGAGGAACTCGGGCCGAGGGTCGCCAGAATCTTCGCTTTTCTTTGTCGTCGCATGACCGAGAGCTTATCCGGATTCGGCCCTATACCAAAGGGCGTGGATATTGATGGCAGGAATATCTGACGGCGGGATCACCACTCAAGATGCCGATGACGGGCCCGAACCCAGCCGACGGCGCAACCCGCCCGCCGCCAGGCTCGCCAGGAATCCGAGAAACGCCGCAACGACCACCGACGGCCCCGAGGGCGTGTCCCAAACGACCGAACCGGCCAGGCCGCAAAAAACCGCGACAGCGCCCGCGACAACGGCCAGGACCGCCATCTGCTCCGGAGTCTCGGCGAAGCGGCGGGCCGTCGCAGCCGGGATGATCAACATGGCGGTGATCAGCAGTATCCCGACGATCTTCATGGCGATCGAAATCACGATGGCGATTAGCAGGACGAAGGCCAGGCGGGTCGGCCACACGGCCACGCCTTCGGCGCGCGCCAGATCTTCGTGAACCGTGACCGCCAGCAAGGGCCGCCAGATCGCGATCAGCACGACGAGCCCCACCAACGCGCTGACATAGACCCAGATGAGTTCCGTCGTGCTAACGGCGAGGATGTCGCCGAACAGGTAGGACAGAAGGTCGACGCGTAGCGACTCGAAAAAGCTCAGGACCACGAGGCCGAGCGCTAGGCCGGAATGAGCCATCAGGCCCAAAAGCGTATCGCTGGCGATCTGTTTCTGCTGCTGCATCGCCAAGAGGAAGGCGGCGAGCATTGCCGAACCGGCGATGACGCCGAGGGACAGGTCGATCCCCAACAAGAGGCCGAGCGCGACGCCGAGCAAGGCGTTGTGCGCCAGGCTGTCTCCGAAATAGGCCATGCGGCGCCAAACGATGAAGCAGCCGAGCGGTCCCGCCAAAAGGACGACGCCGAGGCCGGCCAGAAACGCGCGGATAAGAAAATCTTCCATTATTCCGATGTGCCTTCCGCGCCGCCGCCATGGGGCCGACCCTTGGCTGGGCCGTCGGATGCCCGGCCCGCTCCGGGTAGAGTCACCACTTCGCCCGAAAGCGCGTGGTCGTGATCGTGGCTGTGGGCATAGACCGCCAGGCTCTCTTCCGCCCGGGGCCCGAACAAGGCGAGGTATTCCGGATGCCGGCTCACGGTCTCCGGCTGGCCCGAGCAGCAGATGTGACGATTGAGGCAGAACACCCGGTCGGTGCCTTTCATGACCAGGTGCAGGTCGTGCGAGACCATCAGGACGCCGCAGCCGCGATTTTGGCGGACCCGGTCGATCAGATTGAACAAGGCCAGCTGCCCAGTGAAATCGACGCCCTGAAGGGGTTCGTCCAAGACCAGCAAGTCCGGCTGCCGGAGCAGGGCGCGGGCCAAGGCCATGCGCTGCAGCTCGCCGCCCGAGAGTTGCCCGATTTGGCGCAGCATAAGATCGCTGCCGCCGACCTCGTCGATCGCTCTCTGCAATACGATCTCGTCGTGTTTGCCGCCGAGGCGGAGAAACCGCCGCACAGTCAGGGGCAGGATCGGATCGATGCTCAAGCGTTGCGGCACGTAGCCGATTTTCAGTCCGGGGCGCCGGCGAATCCGTCCGCCCTGCGGGGTCTGCAATCCCAGAATAGTGCGGACAAGGGTCGTCTTGCCGGACCCGTTGGGGCCGATCAAGGTGACGATTTCCCCCGGCTGCACCACGATCGAGACCTTTTCGAGCACCGGCCTGTCACCGAGGCGAACGGTGATGTCGTCACAATCGACAAGCGGTTCCCCGCCGGCGGAATGACTAGCGAGGGGCGAGCCGGTCATCGCACCGCCGCGGTCGACCGACACGCCGGGCACAGCCCGCGGACCTCGACGGTCTTGCTCTCCACCGCGAAACCGCAAGCCGCCGCCTGCGCCGAAATGGCCCGGTCGATGGCGCGAACTTCCATTTCGGCCGCCGCACCGCAGTCGCGGCAAATAAGGAACTGGCCGGAGTGACTCTCGCCGGGGTCCGGACAGCCGACGAAGGCATTGAGGCTCTCGACGCGATGGACCAGGCCCTGCTCGAGCAGGAACTCGAGCGCCCGGTATACGGTGGGCGGCGCGGCGCGGCCGTGTTCCTGGCTGAGACGCGCCAAAACGTCGTAGGCGCCGACGGGCGAATGGCTGGTCCAGACCAGCGCCAACAC
>JAUVQB010000322.1 GCA_030598385.1 Alphaproteobacteria bacterium
GATCACGCCGCACACCAACTTCAAGGCGGAGGCCTACATCCTGACGAAGGAGGAGGGCGGCCGGCACACGCCGTTTTTCACCAACTACCGTCCGCAGTTTTACTTCCGGACGACGGACGTGACGGGGGTTGTGTCGCTGCCCGAGGGGACGGAGATGGTGATGCCGGGCGACAACACCTCGATGGACGTGGAGCTGATCGCGCCGATTGCGATGGACGAGGGCCTGCGCTTCGCGATCCGCGAGGGCGGCCGCACGGTGGGCGCCGGCGTGGTCGCCAGCATCATCAAGTAGCGCCAAGGAACTCTGGCGCGAGAACGGAAAACCCGCCCCGGAATAAATCCGGGGCACTTTGGACGGCCGATAAGGTGCGAGCCCGAGGCCGGCTGCAAGGAGTAGGAGTGTAGCTCAACTGGCAGAGCACCGGTCTCCAAAACCGGGGGTTGGGGGTTCGAGTCCCTCCACTCCTGCCAGCTCCTGGACGCGAGAGCGGATAAGTGAACAGCGGCGTGCGCCAAATCGAGGGTCGAGTACCCGGAACCGGGTGACGGCACTTCGAGAGCGCAGGAACCGAAAACGAAGGCGGAAGAATGGCGAAGATCAATCCGGGCCAGTTTGTCCGGGAAGTGCGTCAGGAGGTGTCCAAGGTCACCTGGCCGACCCGCAAGGAGACCGCGATCACCACCGGGATGGTGTTTCTCATGGTCGTCCTGGCGGCGCTGTTCTTCTTTATGATCGACCAGATCCTGGCGTTCGGCGTCAGGCAAATCCTCGGGTTGGGAGGATGAGGTAAATGGCCCAGCGTTGGTATGTCGTTCATGTCTATTCGGGCTTCGAGAAGAAGGTCGCCGAATCGATCCGCGAGCAGGCTCGCCAGAAAGGCATGGAGGAATATTTCGAGGAGGTCCTGGTCCCGACCGAGGAGGTCGTGGAGATGCGCCGCGGGCAGAAGATCAACGCCGAGCGCAAGTTCTTTCCAGGCTACGTGCTGATCAAGATGGAGTTGGTCGACGACACCTGGCATCTGGTGAAAGACACCCCGAAGGTGACTGGTTTCCTCGGCCCTCGGGGCCGGCCGACGCCGATCTCGGCGGCCGAGGCCGAGCGCATCCACCATCAGGTGCAGGAGGGCGTGGAACGGCCCAAGCCTTCGGTGATCTTCGAGATCGGCGAACAGGTGCGGGTCAGTGACGGCCCCTTCACCTCCTTCAACGGCATGGTGGAGGATGTGGACGAGGAGCGCGCCCGGCTGAAGGTCGCGGTGTCGATTTTCGGGCGCTCGACGCCGGTGGAGTTGGAATACAGTCAGGTGGAGAAGCTGTAACGCGCTTCGAACGCCGGGCCGAAATCGCCCGCAGAGGCTCGATGGCATCTGCGGTAAATGGCGCGGGAGGTTGCCTCCCGAAGACCAGGGACGGGACCGTACCGCGCCGCCCTGAAACGTTAGGGACGAACGATGGCAAAGAAAATTGCTGGTTATATCAAGCTGGAGATACCGGCGGGGCAGGCCAATCCCTCGCCGCCTGTCGGTCCCGCTTTGGGTCAGCGCGGCCTCAATATCATGGAGTTTTGCAAGACCTTCAACGCGGCGACCCAGAACATGGAACCCGGGACGCCCACGCCCGTGATCGTCACGGCCTACGCGGACCGCTCGTTCAGTTTCGAGACCAAGACCCCGCCGGCGGCCTATTTTCTGCGCAAGGCGGCGGGCCTGCCGAAGGGCTCGAGCGAGCCGGGCCGGGACATCGTCGGCCGGGTCACCATGGCGCAGGTGCGCGAGATCGCCGAGAAGAAGATGGAAGACCTCAATGCGAACGACATCGACGCCGCGGCGCAGATCATCGCCGGCTCGGCGCGTTCCATGGGCCTGGAAGTGGCGGAGTAGGGGCCATGGCGGGTAAGGGAAAACGCATGAGCAAGGCGCGCGAGGGCATCGATGTGAACGCGGTCTATGCGCTCGAGGATGCGGTCAAGATGATCAAGGAGCGGGCCGTCGCGAAGTTCGACGAGTCGATCGAGATCGCCATGAACCTGGGCGTCGATCCGCGGCACGCCGACCAGAACGTGCGCAATGTCGTGGTCCTGCCCAATGGGACCGGCCGGTCCGTGCGGGTCGCGGTGTTCGCCAAGGGCGATAAGGCCGAGGAGGCCCAGGGCGCCGGCGCCGACCTGGTCGGGGCGGACGACCTCGCCGAGAAGGTGACGTCGGGCCAGATCGAGTTCGAACGCTGCATCGCCACGCCCGACATGATGCCGGTGGTCGGCAAGCTGGGCAAAATCCTCGGGCCGCGCGGCCTGATGCCCAACCCGAAGCTGGGCACGGTGACCAACGACGTGGCCGAGGCGGTGCAGGCGGCCAAGGGCGGCCAGGTGCAGTTCCGCGCCGAGAAGGCCGGGATCCTTCACGCCGGCGTGGGCAAAGCGAGTTTTTCCGAAGCCGCGCTGCTCGAGAACGTAAAGGCCTTCGTCGATGCGGTGAGCCGGGCCAAGCCGAGCGGGGCCAAGGGCACCTATATCAAGAAGGTGACGCTCAGCTCGACCATGGGCCCGAGCGTGAAAGTGGATGTCGCCAGCCTGTCCGCCCGGGGTTGACTGGGGGCTGAGCCGGCGGCGGCTGGAATTTGGTGAGTTTCCGTCGCTTCTCACCTGGGGGCGGCGGATTTCGGGACGGTGGCGAAGCCTGCGAGGGCGATCCGCCGGCCCACCCTGTCCGAGACTGCAGGTGCGCCGCGTTCGGCTTTCGGCCGGCGCGGGCTTAAGCCCGAAGGGGCCTGCATAGACGGGAAGCGAAGGGGCTCCGGTCCTGCTAAAGGACCGCTGAGGCTTGAGCTTCCGGGACAGGCGAACCGGACCATTCGGGGCCTTGTTCCGGAGGGTCCACGTGCAACCGGGTCGGCCACGCGCCGCTGGC
>JAUVQB010000134.1 GCA_030598385.1 Alphaproteobacteria bacterium
AGCGCCAGGTCGAGCTTGTCGACCCGAGCCATCTGCTCCTGCTGGGCGCCAGCTCGGTGCGCACCCTCTTGGCCCGCCAGGAGGGCATCCTCAAGCTGCGCGGGCGCTGGGCGCACTATCAGCATGCCGGCCTGTCGCGCCCGATTCCAGCCATGCCGACCCTGCATCCGGCCTATCTCCTGCGCCAACCCGCCCAGAAGCGTTTGGCGTGGCGTGACTTCTTGGCCTTCGCCCAGGCCTTCCACGCTGGTGAGGATCCGTTAACCTCTTCCTGAATAAGCTGGGCCCGGCGCCGATTGAACGGGCCGAATATTGCGGGCGAACAGCGAATCGATTAGCGTAGCGTTTCTTGAGGGGTTTCCTGTGTGAATAGGTTTTCCTGCCTTATGCCGCCCGTTTCAGGCCGGTTCCGAACAATCTTTGTGCGTGCCGGGGGATTGATCGCTGCCGCGCTGCTGGTCGTGAGTCCGGCGCTGCCGGCCCGCGCGGAGGCGCCGATCCCGCCGATCCCGCCGATCCCAGTGGAAACGGCGCCCGCGGCCCTGCCTCAAACGCTCGGCCATCAGGACGCGCAGCTCTATCGCGAGATCTTCGCGCTGCAGGCCGGGGGTAACTGGGCGGCCGCCAACGAGCGGATCGCCCGCCTCGACGACCGGGTGCTGATGGGCCACGTGCAGTTCCAGCGCTACATGCACCCGACCGCCTATCGCTCTAAATATAAAGAACTAAAGGCTTGGATGGCTGACTATGCGGACCACCCGGACGCGCGCCGCGTCTACCGCCTTGCCCTGAAGCGTCGGCCCAGCGGTGCGGCCAAGCCCAAGCCTCCGGCTTCGGTGAAGGTCGAGCTTTTGGGCGAAGCCCGCGTTGCGCCCTACAAGTCGACCAAGAAGCTGAGCAAGTCCCAACGCCGCCAGGCCCGCGCGCTCAAGCGGCAGGTCCGGCGCAATGTCCTGCGCACCCGGCTCACGGTCACCGAAAAGCTGCTCGCGGGCCCGGAGGCGCGCAAGCTGCTGGACAGCGTCGAGCTCGACCGGGCCTTCGGCCAGGTCGCGGCCGGCTGGTACTATTACGGCAAGCCAGACAAGGCTTACCGCCTGGCGGCTTCCGCCGCCGAACGCTCCGGCCACGAGGCGCCGCTGGCCCTCTGGATCGCCGGCCTGGCGGCCTGGCGGCTCGGAGACGTCCAATCCGCGGTCGGGCATTTCGAGCGGCTCGCCCAGTCGCACCGCACCGCGGGGCGGAACCGGAGCGCCGGCGCCTATTGGGCGGCCCGCAGCCATTTGCGGCTGCGCAATCCGGGCAAGGCCAGCGAGTGGCTGCTGCTCGCCGCGGATTTCCCGCGCACCTTTTACGGCCTGCTCGCACAGCGCGCCCTCGGCATGGAGATCGACGGCCCCCGGCTGCTCGCGCGCTTCGACCGGGCTCAATCCCAGCGCCTGCTGGCCGATCCCGCCGCGCGCCGGGCCATCGCCCTGCTCCAAACCGGCGAGCGGGCACGGGCCGAAAGCGAGCTCGCCCGCCTGGACGGCGACGGCGATGAGGGCCTTGCCGCCGCCCTCTCGGCGCTCAACGACGCGGCCGGCTTCCCGGCACAGGCCATGCGCATCGCCCGCAGCCTGGTGACCGACGCCGGGCGTTGGAGCGGCCAGGACCTAGATGGCGCCCTCTATCCGATCCCGCCGTGGCAGCCGGAGCAGGGCTTCCAGGTCGACCGCGCGCTGATCTATGCCCTCATGCGGCAGGAATCCGCCTTCCGCCCCGACGCCAAGAGCCGCGACGGCGCCCGCGGCCTCATGCAGCTCTTGCCCAGCACGGCCAACTTCGTGGTGCGCAAGCGCAGCTTCCGGGGCCAGTCCCGCAATAAGCTGTTCGATCCGGCCCTCAATATCGACGTGGGCCAGCGCTACATCGATCACCTGCTGACCCACGACGGGATCGACGGCGACCTGCTGCGCATGGCCACCGCCTACAACGCCGGGCCGGGCAACCTCGCCAAGTGGCGCCGCAAGATGAGCGACGTGGACGACCCGCTTCTCTTCATCGAAAGCCTGCCGTCGCGCCAGACCCGGGATTTCGTCGAAAAGGTCGTGGCGAACCTCTGGATCTATCGCGGGCGCCTCGGCCAGCCGCTCCCCACGCTGGACGCCGTAGCCGCCGGCGATTGGCCCGCCTATACTCCGCTCGACCGGCCGGTTCAGGCCGCCGCCAGCGGAGGTGCGGCAAGCTATGGCGCCGAATGACGAGGGTTATGACGAGCGATCCTTCGTTCCCGTCAACATCGCGGTCTTGACCGTTTCAGATACCCGTGATCTCGCGACCGACAAGTCCGGGCGCGCCCTTCAGGAGCTGGCCGAGGCCGACGGCCATCATGTGGTCGCGCGGGAGATCGTCGAGGACACCGCCGCAACCATCACCGCCAAGCTCAAGGCCTGGATCGCCGATCCCGAGATCGATGTGGTGATTTCGACCGGCGGCACGGGGCTCACCGGCCGCGACGTCACGCCGGAGGCCTTCAAGGCGGTGATGGAAAAGGAGATCGAGGGCTTCGGCGAGCTGTTCCGCTGGATCAGTTTTCAGAAGATCGGCACCTCCACGATGCAGAGCCGCGCCATCGGCGGCCTCGCCCAAGGCACCTACCTCTTCGCCCTGCCCGGCTCGCCCGGCGCCTGCCGCGACGGCTGGCGCGAGATCCTGAGCGCCCAGCTCGACTACCGCCACAAACCCTGCAACCTGGTCGAGCTCATGCCCCGGCTGCGGGAGACGTGAGGCCGGGTGGTGGGATAGGGAGCGCCACTCCGATTCCGGCCATCGCGCGGTTAGGCCGCGCCGCCATGCCCACTTGATCCAAATCAAAGCCGCTTGACCTGCCGTGTCCTAAGTTTGCTCGCACAGCAATCGATTAGAGCGCGGGCCAGTCTGGGAGAGGGCGAATGGAGCTTTGGGAAATCGGTTTCGGTGTGGGAGTCGTTGTGGTCTTCGCGGTCTTCATGATCGCGCTCGCCCTGGCATCGTGGAATTCGACCGCTCCAAGCGCTGACAGGAGGCGGTGCGGGCCGCCGCCCTAGCGGTCGCGCACCGCGAGGCCGCCGCGCAGGATCGCCTTGGCCCCGCCCCAGGGGCCGGCGCTGCGGATCCAGATCTGGTTGAAGGGTCCGCTGGTTCCCCGCCCGGCCAGCAGTTCGCCCTCGCGAGAGAGGCGCAGGCGCATCCGGCCGAAGAAGTCGTTCTTGCGGATGCGGCAGTCCACGGCCGCCGCATCGAAGCGGTAGCTCTTGGGGATCCGGCTCGCCAGGTTGACCGTCCGCTCGCGGCCCAGCGGCCCGAGCAGGGTGCAGGCGCCCTTGATGTCCACCGCCGGCGTGCCGGTGATCTCCAACAGCAGCGGAGGGATGTAGGGCTCGGGGGCCGGCAGAGGCTCCAGCGGCAGGGCGGCCGGCTCCGGCCGCGGCGCCGGCACCAACTGGTCGGCCGGTACCCAGCCGAAGGCGTCGACCTCGCGGTAGACGCCGACCTTGACCCAATCCCCCTGTCGCGCGAACTCGACCAGCAAGTGCGCGGGTGTGAGGGTGAAAAGCGTGTTCGCCGTCTCTCTCGGCTGGGCGCGCAGGGCGACGCCGCTCCCGCTCACCGTGAACTCCTCGCCTGGCGAGGCATCTAGCGGCCGAGCCGCTAACAGCAGCAAGACGAGCATGAGCGCCGCGGCCGCGCTCGATCCAGTGCCTGCCCTCATCTTGTCTTTCGAGTACATGTCATCGCTTCCGTGCGAGCCGCGCCCTCGGCTCTAGCGGTCGGAATGGCCGAGGTCCTTGTCCGGGGCGACCGTGTCGCGTAGGCGCTGCTTCAGCACCTTGATCTCCGGAAAGCCCCCCTCGACCTTACGGGACCAAACCACGTGATCGCCCACCCGCACCTCGAAAATGCCGCCGGTGCCGGGGATCAGCGCCACCTCGCCTATGTCCTCCTCGAAGCTGGTCAGCAACTCCTGGCCCATCCAGGCCGCCCGCATGAGCCATCGGCATTGCCGACAATAGATGATTTCCACGCGCGGCAGAGTCGCCATCGTTTGAGCTCACCATAATTTGTGAGGACGTCATCCGGCGGATGATAGCGCCGAAGGCGGCCATCGCCTATGATGGCGACGCCGCCGCGTCATGTCGCCCGCCCCGTCGCCCGCCCGGCGCGATAACGTTCGAGCCGACATCCTTCAAGCGCTCTCGCCTGGGAAAGGACCAAGACACGTGATCCACGTCTGCGGCCTCGCGGCTCTGCCGATCCTGACACAGGAATTGATGCCCACCCACATGGTCTCCCTGCTGGGCGACGATCCCTTTCCCGGCACCCCGGACAGCGTCGTCCCGGGCGGCCACCTGAAGATCCAGATGCACGACATCAGCGAGCCCCAGCCGGGCTTCATCGCGCCCGAGCGCGAGCATCTGGAGGCTCTGCTCGACTTCGCCCAGCGGTGGCGGCAATCCGGCCCCCTCGTCATTCACTGCTACGCCGGCATAAGCCGCTCGACCGCCGCCGCGCTCACCGTGTTGTGCTGCTACAACCAGGGCCGCGAGCGCGAGGCGGCTCGCCTGCTGCGCAAACGGGCGCCGCACGCCTACCCGAACCAGCGCATGATCGCGCTGGCCGACGATCTTTTGGGCTGTGGCGGCCGCCTGCAGGAGGCCGTGGACACCATGCCCGCGCCCGATTTCCTGGCGCCCTTGAAGTCCGTCGAGCTGCCGGCGCAGCTCGACTGACGGCACCCGTCAGAGGACCCGGCAGGCTTGGTCGAAGGCGTGCCGGGCCGAGCGGGGGTGAAGGCTCTTGGCGTCGCCGTAGCCCAAGTTGCAGAGAAAATTGGAGCGGATTGTTGAATCCGCAAAGAAAGTGTCATCGACCAAGCTGTTGTCGAAGCCGGACATGGGGCCGCAATCGAGGCCCAAGGCGCGCGCGGCGATCATGAGATAGGCGCCCTGGAGCGAGCCGTTGCGGAACGCCGTGGCCTCGGCCAGGGCCGCGTTGCCGGCGAAGACCTTGGCGATGCCCGCCATGAACGGCGCCAGCCAATCCATGTCTTCGTAGAAGGCGAGATCGTGGCCGACGATGGCGCACACCGGCGCGGCCATGGTCTTGGCCACGTGGCCCTCGTCCACGGCGGGCTTCAGGCGCTCTTTGGCCCCGTCGCTCTTGACGAACACGACACGCC
>JAUVQB010000476.1 GCA_030598385.1 Alphaproteobacteria bacterium
CTCGAAGCTGCCGCGAACTCTCGTGATCGCTGGGAGTTGAACCCTATTCCGCCGCCTTGCTGCGCGACCCCGCCGGCACCGTGCCGTAAAAGGCCTTGAAGGCGCGGGTGAAGTTGCTGCGGCTGCGGTAGCCGACCTTGGCCGCCACGGTCTTGACCGGCAGATTGGTGGTTTGCAGCAACTTGGCCGCCCGGCGCATTCGGCTCTCCACCAGGAAGTCGTGGGGCGATTGGCCGAAGGCGGTGATGAAGTGGGCCGAGAAGGAGGCGCGGCTCATGCCCGCCATGGCCGCTAGATCCTCCAGGCGATGAGGCGCCTCGGGCTCCTCCAGCATGGCTTCGACCGCCTGGGCTAGGCGCGGGTCCTGCAATGCGGCGAGCCAGGCCGGGCGGTCCTCCTGACGCTGCACCAGGCGGCGCAACACCAGGATCAGGCACTGTTTCATAAGCGTCTCGGCGAGCGCCCGGCTGCCGAGCCGGGGGTCGACCAGTTCGTCCAACAGCGCCCGGAAGGCGTTGCTGCCGGTGTGGCAGTTGGCGAAGCATTCGATGACCGGATCGCGCAGCCGGTCGAACACGCCGGTGCCATCGCCGTAGGTGGCGCCGATCCCGCCACTGGCGAGCAGCAGGCCCTGCCGGCCGTCACCTACGTCGCGCCGGACCAGGCTTTGAGTGAGCGGCGCGCAGCACCCGTCCGAGGGCGTGGCCAGCTTCGGTTCGCCGCCGTTGGGCCGTCCGGCGGTGAAGGCCCGTCGGTGGCCGGGGGGCACGACGACAACGGTCGCCGGGGCCAGCGGCAACGGTGCCGACTCGCCGATGCGGATGTACCCCTGTCCTGCGAGCACATAGTGGAGCGCCAATTCGTCCGCCGGAACCAAGTCGAGGCACAAGCCGCCGCGCACGTCGCACACCTCGAAGGCGGCGATCCGCACGTCGAAGCCCGACAACAGCTTTTCCATAGCAAACATGTGGGGGGATTGTCGGCGGTTTTGGTATCGGGCGCAACCGGCAAGGCTGTGGACGCCGCCGGCAGGAGAATCAGGATGGGGGCCGGGTCGTCGACTTGGCGATGGCGGCGGCACGCTTGGCCGGCGTCTCGTCGCCTGCCTTGTCCTTCGCCGCCGGTAGGCGAAGAAAACCGAGGGCCATCAGCAGGAGGCCCAGGAGCCCGAAGGCCGGCGCGGCCGGCCATTGCAGTACGGCGAGTAAAAGCGGGTCCCACAAGGGCTCCCAGATGTAACGTTCAATGACCGCCTGAACCAAGTTGAGGCTGGCGGGGTCGAGGGAATACCAGAGCCCACCGAGCGGCATGATCTCGGAGTCGCTGCCTTGGTCGGCGGCGGCCAGATCGGCGGCCAGCACCAGAAGCGCCGCCAGCAGAAAAAACAGACCGAAAAGCCGTGTGACAATCCTCATGTCTCATCCTGCAAGGGTTCGCACGCTCGGCGGCGTCGGGCCGGACGAGGGCGGCGATCTTAACAGTCCGGGTCGGCGGCCGCCAAGACGAAGCGCCGGCCAAGGCGAAGCGCCGGATGGGCGCGATCACGCCCGAATCGCAAGCAGCGGATGGGCGCGATCACGCCCGAATCGCGAGCAGCGGACGATTGCATCGGGAGAAGGGCTCGGCTAACGTCCGCGCCTCGGGAGCCGGAGGGGTGGCCGAGTGGCTTAAGGCGCACGCCTGGAAAGCGTGTGGGCGGGAAACCGCCTCGTGGGTTCGAATCCCACCCCCTCCGCCAAAATCTAA
>JAUVQB010000147.1 GCA_030598385.1 Alphaproteobacteria bacterium
GCCGACGGGAAATTCCGCTCCGGACATGATTTGGGTCCAGATCGGCACGCTCGACCATCCCGAGGCGGTGTCTATCGACTCCCATACCGGGGTAGAGTCTCAGCTACCGTGGGTTCACTTCGATGATGGTCTACCCCGTAGTCGTTGCGACGAAAACCCCATCCTGGCGGCGGCGTCCGCGGCGGCCGAAGCGGTGAGGAATAACCTGTCATAAGCCGATTTTGAATTGGGCATGCGCGGCTCACCGGTATTTCGAACAGACGCGAACTCCTTAGTGCGCGAATGTCGCAGTTGGGTCAACTTTCGCCGTCCACACCGTGCTCCTCGAACGGCCGCTTCCTGATCCGACAGCCGACGTTACGTGACGCCACGAGTAACGGCCGCCTTTGGCCGATCTCCGCCACGTTGGGGCGGTGGCTGACAGTTGAATCGGAGCTTGATGCCCCGGATCCGATTACAGAAGAGGGCGGCGGCCGGACTCCGGTCCACGGCGCCTTGGTCCGGCACCTCGTTACGAGACCTGACGCGGACGCGAAATTCGCGTAGACTTTTGGCCATGGGGAAGCGTTACGGACCGTTGCATGCTGCAATGAGGCAGGGTTTCTGCGCCCTGCTCATGGTCGTCATCCTCGCCCTGCCCGCGCGCGGCCAGGACGGCGAGATCGATTACGGGCGGGCGCGCGCCATGATGGTCCAGATGATCCAGATCGAAGCCCTCTTGTCGAGCGACGTCACCGGAATAGACCAGATCGACGCGCGGATCCTCGAAGTCATGGCCGAAGTCCCGCGCCATGCTTTCGTGCCGGCGGAGCTGCAGCCCTACGCCTATGGCAGTCATCCACTGCCGGTCGGCCATGCGCAGAACCTGGCAGCACCCTTCCTGGTGGCGCTGATGACCCATCTGGCCGACCCCAAACCGGGCGACGTGGTCTTCGAGACCGGCACCGGCGCGGGATATCATGCCGCCGTGCTGGCCCACCTGGTCGACGAGGTCTATAGCGTCGAGGTGATCGAGCCGCTGGCCATGTCGGCGACGGCGACCCTGCGCCGGCTCGGTTACGACCAAGTCTCGGCCAAGGCCGGCGACGGCTACTACGGCTGGTCGGCGAAGGGGCCATTCGATGCCATCATCGTAAAGGAGGCGCTCGATCACGTGCCGACACCCTTGCTCGATCAGCTCAAGCCCGGAGGCCGGCTGGTCATTCCGCTTGGCTCCGAGTTGAACGGCCAGGTTCTGACGGTGATAGAAAAGTCGCTCGACGGCGCCCTTCGCAAGCGCCGCGTGCTGCCGGTGCGCTTTTCCGTGCTGCAGGGAGGCGAGAGGACTTAGTCAGTGTGGATTGGCAGGCCCATCTCGCGTTCTCTTGATCGGCCGCCCGCTGAATTTTGGGCGCGCGCGCCCTATATGGAAGCTTGCGTTGGGCATCCGCCCGGCGACGAGCCAGGCTCAAAGGAGTGACGAGGATGCAGAAAGCCACCTTCGGTGCGGGCTGTTTCTGGGGCGTGGAAGCGACTTTTCGCAAGGTCGACGGGGTCGTCGAGACGGTGGTCGGCTATACCGGAGGCGAGACGTCGAACCCCAGCTACGAAGAAGTCTGCAGCGGTCGTACCGGCCATGCCGAGGCGGTGCAGATACAGTTCGACCCGGCGCGGGTCAGCTATGAACGGCTTCTCGACGTCTTTTGGAACCTCCACGACCCGACGACCCTGAACCGCCAGGGCCCCGACGTCGGCACCCAGTACCGCTCGGCGATTTACGTCCACGATGCGGAACAGGAGGCCGCCGCCGTCGCCTCCAAGGAACGCCTGCAACAGGCCGGGCGCTATCGCGAGCCCATCGTCACCGAGATCGTGCCGGCCGGCGAGTTCACCCGCGCCGAGGACTATCACCAGCAGTACTTCGAAAAGTCGCCCCGGCGCTTCGGCCGTTTGTTTTAGCGAACCACGGCGTCCCAAGCCCCAGAATCCTCGGCGCCGCGAGCGGCGCCGATTCCCTCCGCAGCAGCATAACGATTCGAGGGAGGCTGCCCGCCGGCCCGGATTGCCGGGTGCTGGCCAAACGCCCAAACTATCTCGCATTTGGAAAGTATTTATCATGTAAAAACCATAATATTGACCTAAATAAACAACAAATAAACCTCAATTATTATTTGATAGTACTTGACTTTTTCAGAAAATAATTTATGATGCTTTTATTACGTCAGTTGTTGTTATATTGGTTGCTTTAGTTCTTACCGACGGACCCTAGCCTCGACCTGTTCTTTACAGAGGCTTTTCAAGACCCCTCTCTCCACTCGTCCGTCGGAGAGTCGAGCCGGGGACAGTTGCGTCCCCGGCTTTTTTCTTGCCTCCGGCCCTGGCGATCGGCGCCCGGCGGTGTGCCGCGGCTTGCCGCCGCGTCTCGTCGTATTAAGATTGCCTCATGTGCGAGCTGCTCGGCATGAACTGCAACGTTCCCACCGACATCCGCTTCAGCTTTTCCGGGCTGATCCAGCGCGGCGGGCGGACCGGGCCGCATAGCGACGGCTGGGGCATCGCCTTCTACAACGGCCGGGGCTGCCGGACCTTTCACGACCCCCATCCGAGCTGCCAGTCCGAGGTGGCCAAGCTGGTGCGCAACCAGACGATCAAGAGCCTCAACGTGATCTGCCACATCCGCCGGGCGACCAACGGCCGGGTCTGCCTCGAGAACACCCATCCCTTCGTGCGCGAGCTTTGGGGCTGTAGCTGGACCCTGGCGCACAACGGCAAGCTCAAGGGCATCAAACGGCGGCGCCTCAGCCACTACCATCCCATCGGCACGACCGACAGCGAGCACGCCTTCTGCTGGATTCTCGATCAGGTGCGCGACCGCTTCCCTACGCGGCCGCGCTCGGAGCGCAGCCTGCAGCGTTTCATCGGCGAGCTCGCCAGGGACATCGACGGTCTCGGCCCCTTCAACATGCTGCTGTGCGATTCGCGCGACCTCTACTGCCACTGCAGCACCAACCTGAATTGGCTGACCCGCCGCGCGCCCTTCGGCCCCGCCAGCCTGATCGATACCGACATGACGGTCGACTTCGCCAAGGAAACGACGCCCAGGGACATCGTGACGGTGATCGCCACCCATCCTCTCACCGACCACGAGCCCTGGATCCCCATGGACCGCGGCAGCCTGGTAATTTTCCGCGACGGGCTGCCAGCCGCCGGCTGAAACCTCTCCGCTTCGCTAGGTCTCGGCGCTCACCACTGTTACCGAGCTGAAACAGAAACATCCGCCCGCGGGATCGTCCTGAAACCTCGGCCCCCGATCCTGCGCGACTGAAGGCCGGACATCGGGAACGGCCCGTCAGGAGGTTTCAAATGAACGCCCAGCACGTCTCGACCGGCGCCGGGACCGGCCTGCATCGCAATCCCACGGTAGCCTTAGGCCGCCCGAAGAAGGAAATCGTCGTTCGCCGCCTCAAGGCGGGCGACCTGCCGGCGGTCGAGGCGCACCTGCTGGCGCTCGAGTCAAGCGGCCGGCACAGCCGTTTTCATGCCCTGCTGGGAGACGACGCCATCCGCGGCTATATCGGCCGCATCGACTTCGAGCGCATGATCCTGACCGGCGCCTTCGACGAGGAGACCGGTCGCCTGGTCGGCCTGGCCGAGGCGCATCTCGACGCCGCCACCTCGCCGCTGCGCGCCGAGGTCTCGGTCTCCGTGCTGGCGAGCCACCGCGGCCACGGCATCGGCCGCCTGCTGACCGCGGTCGCGCTCGACGACGCCGCAGCCCGCGGCACCCGCCGGGCCGACTTCTATTTTCAGATCGGCAACCGGGCCGTCGCGCGCCTGGTCCGCGACCTCGGCGCGCCCATCGCGACGGCGCCGGGCTTCGCCTCCCTCGCCCTGCCGCTGGGAACCCCGTCGCTGCACTGACGGGCGCGCGCCTTCACAGATTAGCGCCGGCGACGGCCTGAGAGACAGCCTCGGTGACCTCATCGGTCGTCGCCCGGCCGCCCAGGTCGGGCGGCAGGACACCGTCGGCGAGCACCTGTTCGATCGCCGTCATCAGGCCCGCGGCGGCGGCTTCGCCCAGATGCTCCAGCATCAGGACCGCCGACCACAAGGCGCCCACCGGGTTGGCGATCCCCCGGCCCTGAATGTCGAAGCCGGCGCCGTGAATCGGCTCGAACATGGAGGGCGCGGCGCGCTCGGGATCGAGGTTGGCCGTGGGCGCGATGCCCAAGCTGCCCGAGAGCGCCGCCGCCAGGTCGCTCAAGATGTCGGCGTGCAGGTTGGTGGCGACAATGGTGTCGAGGGTGTCCGGCTGGAGCACCATGCGGGTGGTCATGGCGTCGACCAGCATCTTGTCGGCCGCCACGTCGGGGAACGCCTCGGCCGCCTCGGCGAAGACCTCGTCCCACAGCACCATGCCGTGGCGCTGGGCGTTGGATTTGGTGACGCAGGTGAGGCGCTTCCTCGGCCGGCTGCGGGCCTGCTCGAAGGCGAAGCGCAGTATGCGCTCGACGCCCGCCCGGGTGAAGACGGCGACGTCCAGGCCGACCTCCGCCGGCAACCCCCGATGGACCCGGCCGCCGGCCCCGGAATATTCACCCTCGGTGTTCTCGCGGACCACGACCCAGTCGAGGCGCTCCGCCCCGACCCCGGCGAGCGGCGAGGTCACGCCCGGCAGCAGCCGCGCCGGGCGAACGTTGGCGTAGAGGTCGAGGCCCTGGCAGATCGCCAGGCGCAGGCCCCAGAGGGTCACGTGGTCGGGAAGCTCCGGGTCGCCCACGGCGCCGAAATAGATGGCATCGAAACCGCGCAACTGGGCCAGGCCGTCGGCCGGCATCATGACGCCGTGGCTGCGGTAATAATCGCTGCCCCAATCGAACGTCTCGCAGGCGAGCTCGAGATCGGTGCCGCGCGCCGCCAGCGCCCGCAGCACTACGATCCCCGCCGC
>JAUVQB010000292.1 GCA_030598385.1 Alphaproteobacteria bacterium
CGGCCTCGGCGGCATCGGCCTCAACGTGATCCAGGGCGCGCGCCTGGTCGGCGCCAACATGATCGTCGGCGTCGACCTCAACGCCGACAAGAAGGCGATCGCCGAACGCTTCGGCATGACCCACTTCGTCAACCCGAAGGAGGTCGAGGGCGACCTGGTGGCCTACCTGGTGGACCTGACCGGCGGCGGGGCCGATTACAGCTTCGAGTGCATCGGCAACGTCGCCACCATGCGCCAGGCGCTGGAATGCGCCCACAAGGGCTGGGGCGAATCGGTGATCATCGGCGTCGCCGGGGCCGGCCAGGAGATCGCGACCCGGCCGTTCCAACTGGTGACCGGCCGGGTGTGGCGCGGCACCGCCTTCGGCGGCGCGCGCGGGCGCACCGACGTGCCGAAGATCGTCGACTGGTACATGGACGGCAAGATCGAGATCGACCCCATGATCACCCACACCCTGCCGCTCGACGACATCAACAAGGGCTTCGATCTCATGCATTCCGGTGAGAGTATCCGAAGCGTGGTGACCTTCTAGTTCGCCACCTGGTGATACGTTTTCGGGGCCGGCCGCGGAGGCAACCAAAGCCGGCCCCTAGCTATTTGGAGCCGACGCGATGAGCGACATTACGGTGCTTGGCGAGCAGAAGTGTTTCGAGGGGCTGCAGGGCGTCTACAGTCATGCTTCGGCCGCCTGCGGCGTGGACATGCGCTTTGCCCTATTCCAGCCGCCCCAGGCCCTTGATGGCGAGAAGGTGCCGGTCGTCACCTACCTCTCGGGCCTCACCTGCACCGAAGAGAACGTTACCGTGAAGGCCGCCGCCCAGCGCTGGGCGGCGGAGCTGGGCCTGTTGCTGGTGTGCCCGGACACCTCGCCGCGCGGGCCGGAGGTGGCGGACGACGAGGCCTACGACGTCGGCACCGGCGCCGGCTTCTCTGTCGATGCCACCGAGCCGCCCTGGTCGCGCCACTACCGCATGTACAGCTACGTGAGCGAGGACCTGGCCGGGACGGTGGCCGACAATTTTCCGGCCGATACCGCGCGCCAGGGTATTTTCGGCCATTCCATGGGCGGTCACGGGGCGCTGACCCTCCACCTGCGAAACCCGGAGGTCTATCGTTCGGTCTCCGCCTTCGCGCCGATCGCGGCCCCGATGCAGTGCCCCTGGGGCGAGAAGGCCCTCACCGCCTATCTAGGGGCCGATCGGGAGGCCTGGCGCGACTACGACACCTGCGAGCTGGTGCGCCGCCGCCCCAGCCAAGCCAAGCTCTTCATCGACCAGGGCGCGGCCGACGACTTTCTGGAAACCCAATTGAAGCCGGACCTGCTGGCCGAGGCCTGCGAGGCCGCCGGCCAGCATTTCGAGCTGCGCCTGCAGCCGGGCTACGACCACAGCTATTTCTTCATCCAGACCTTCATGGAAGACCATCTGCGCCACCACGCAGGCGTACTAGGGGCCTGAAGCCGTTCCAGCTCTCGCGGCACGGCCTCGCGGCGGCGCGCCCGCGCATTGTGGTATACTGTTTGCGTGGACGAAGTTTTCGAAACCAGCGGCGCTATCGACAAGCCGGCGCTGAAGGCACTGTCGGAGCGCTCGGACCGCCGCGGGCTCGCGCGCCTGGCCGGCCATCTCGCGGCGCTCCTCGGCTCCGGCATTTTGCTGGCCGGCGCCTGGGGCTCGGCTTGGCTGCTGCCCGCCCTCTTGCTGCACGGCCTGGTCCTGGTCTTTCTGTTCGCGCCCCTGCACGAATCGATCCACGCCACGGCGTTCCGCAGGCCGGCGCTCAACCGGGCCGTGGCATTCTTCTGCGGCTTGGTGCTGTTCCTGCCGTCGCAATACTTTCGCGCCTTTCATTTCGCCCACCACCGCCACACCCAGGACGACGGCAGCGACCCTGAGCTGGTCCGGCCCAAGCCGGAGAACCTGGGCCAGTACCTCCTGACGCTCTCGGGGCTGGTCTATTGGAACGAGCAGCTACAGCTCTTCGCCCGCCTGGCCGCCGGCCGGGTCGAGGAGCCCTTCATACCGGAGCGACGGCGCAAGACCGTCGTCCGCGAAGCGCGCATCCTGCTCTGCCTCTACGCCGTAATAGCCTTGGCGTCGTTCGATCTCGGAAGCGTGGCGGTAATCGACTACTGGCTTATGCCGCTGGTGCTTGGGCAACCGGCGCTCAGGGCCTTCCTGATGGCCGAGCACACGGGCTGTCCCCTGGTGCCCGACATGCTGCAGAACTCGCGCACCACCAAGTCCAACCCCCTGCTGCGTTGGCTTGCCTGGAACATGAACCATCACGCCGAGCATCACGCCTATCCGGCGCTGCCGTTCCATGCCCTGCCCGAGGCCCACAAGCTGATCCGCGACAAGGTCGCCGTCCGCGCCTCCGGCTATCTCGCCGCCCACTGGCGCCTGGCGCGCGGGCTGGGCGATTGAGCAACACATAACCTGTCTAGGGCTCCAAGGCCCCGTCGCCGAATACCTTTGCGGTGAAGCTGCCCGCCAGGCCTTCGACATCTCCGGCAAGTCCGCGCGTTGCGGTGAGCGGCGGGCAGTGCGCGCGCACCTCGTCCAACAGGGGCGCCAGGCGCGGCGGCGCGGCGCGGTCCGTCACATGAAACGCCTGGCTGGCAATGACGGCGAGCTGAGCCAGGTTGGCCTCCAGGCAGCGCCCGGCCTCGGCCTCGCTGCGCCAGGCGAGAAAAGTCGGCAGCGCCACGTCGTTCTGGCCGAAGCCGCCGCCTTCGCTGCCCGGCAGGAAGTGGCGCGTCGCCGCGAGGCGCGCCTGCTCGGCATAGCCCACGGCGGAAAACCCGAGGCAGCCGATGTAGCCCTCGCCGGTGCCCATATGGCCTTCGCCCGACGGCGATAGATAGGCCGGCAGATGCGAGGTTCGGGCATCCAGCAGCTTGGTGACGTGGCGGTCGCACAGCAAGGCGAGGTCGGCCCAGGCGGCGGCTAGGTTGTCCATGGCCGGATAGGCGCGGCCGTTGTGAAAGCCGCCGTTCGACAGCACCCGACCCAGGGGATTGGCGCCGTCCGGGAGCACGAAAAGCGGGGTGTCGGATACCGCCCACAGGCCGAGGCCGGCGACCTCCTCCGCCTGGTCC
>JAUVQB010000121.1 GCA_030598385.1 Alphaproteobacteria bacterium
ATCACCAATGTCGCCGTGCTCGAGCGGGGCTGGCTGGGCGGCGGCAACACCGGGCGCAACACCACCATCGTGCGCTCGAACTACCTCTGGGACGAAAGCGCCGCCCTCTACGAGCACGCCCTCAAGCTCTGGGAGACCATGAGCCAGGACCTCAACTACAACGTCATGTTCAGCCAACGCGGCGTCATGAACCTGGCGCACAATCAGCACGACCTGCGCGAGCTCTCGCGGCGGGTCAACGCGAACCGCCTGAACGGCGTCGATTCCGAACTGCTGGATGCCCGCCAAGTGAAGGAGTTCTGCCCGATCATCGACTTGCGGGCGAACGGACGCTACCCAGTGCTGGGCGCCACGCTGCAACGCCGCGGCGGCACGGCGCGCCACGACGCGGTCGCCTGGGGCTATGCCCGCGCCGCCGACGCCTTGGGCGTGGACATCATCCAGGAATGCCCGGTTACGGGCTTTCGCATCTCCAACGGCCGCGTTCAGGCGGTCGAAACCGCCAAGGGCACTATTGAGGCCAAGAAGGTGGCGCTCTGCGTCGCCGGCCACACGAGCGTGCTGGCGGAGCTCGCGGGCTTCCGCCTGCCGGTCCACAGCGTGCCGCTGCAGGCTTTGGTCTCCGAACCGGTCAAGCCGATCCTCGACTGCGTGGTCATGTCCAACGCGATACACGCCTACGTGAGCCAATCGGACAAGGGCGAGTTGGTGATCGGCGCCGGCACCGACAAATTCATCGGCTACGGCCAGCGCGGCAGCCTGCCGGTCACAGAGGAGACCCTGGCTGCCGTCTGCGAGCTGTTTCCCATGTTCCGGCGCATGCGCATGATGCGCCAATGGGGCGGCATCGTTGACACCTGTCCCGACGCCAGCCCGATCATCTCCAAGACCCCGGTCGAGGGGCTCTACATCAACGGCGGCTGGGGCACCGGCGGCTTCAAGTCGACCCCGGGCTCCGGCTGGGTTTACGCCCACACCATCGCCGAGGACCGGCCCCACCCGCTCAACGAAGCCTTCGATATGAACCGCTTCGTCACCGGTTACCTGATCGACGAACACGGCGCCGCCGCGGTGGCCCATTAGGACTCGAAGTCGAAATGCTACTGATCCCCTGCCCCTATTGCGGCGAACGTGACGAGACCGAATTCTCTTACGGCGGCGAGGCCCATATCGAACGCCCCAAGGACCCGGAGAAGCTGAGCGACGCGGAGTGGGCCGACTACGTTTTCATGCGGCCGAATTCCAAGGGCATCCTGCTCGAACGCTGGGTGCATAGCCATGGCTGCCGGCGCTGGTTCAACCTCGCCCGCGACACCGTCACCTACAAGATACACGCGGTCTACAGGATGGGCGAAAAGCCGCCGCGCGTGCCGAAAACGGACTACGTCTGAGGGCGGGGCGCGATAGATGACCCAGACGTTCCGACTGCCCGAGGGTGGGCTGATCGACCGGGAGCGCTCTCTCGGATTCCGGTTCGACGGCTCTAGCTACCGCGGCTTCAGCGGCGACAGCCTGGCTTCGGCCCTGCTCGCCAACGGAGTGCACTTCATCGGCCGCAGCTTCAAGTATCATCGCCCGCGCGGCATCTTCGCCGCCGGCTACGAGGAACCCAACGCGCTGGTGCAGTTGGGCGAGGATCCGCGCACCGACCCCAACCAGCTCGCGACCCTGGTCGACCTGGTGGACGGCCTCGCGGCACGCTCCCAGAACCGTTGGCCGAGTCTGGACTACGACATCGGCGCGCTGAACAATTTGGCCTCGCGGGCCTTTCCCTCCGGCTTCTACTACAAGACCTTCATGTGGCCTGCCGCCATGTGGATGAAGTACGAGCATTTCATCCGTCACGCCGCCGGCATGGGCCAGTCGCCGCGCGAGCGCGACCCCGACCGCTACGACAAGACACAGGCCCATTGCGACGTGCTCGTGGTCGGCGCCGGGCCGGCCGGGCTGTCGGCCGCCCTCGCCGCGGCGCGGGCCGGCGCGCGGGTCGTGCTGGCGGAACAGGACCATCTGCTGGGCGGGGCGCTGCTCGGCCAGGTGGGGGACACCATCGACGGCGCGCCGGCCTTGGAGTGGGCGCGCGCGGCCGAGGCGGAGCTGCGCGCCCTGCCCGAGGTGCGGGTGCTCGAACGCACCACCGCCTACGGCTACTTCGATCACAACTTCCTGACCTTGATCGAGAAAGTCACCGACCATCTGGTGAGGAAGCCCGACCACCTGCCGCGCCACCGCCTGTGGAAGCTGCGGGCCAAGCAGGTGGTGCTCGCGACCGGGTCGATCGAACGCCCCCTGGTGTTCCGCGACAACGACCGCCCCGGCATCATGCTGGCGGGCGCTTGCCGCACCTACGTCAACCGCTACGCCGTGAAGCCGGGCACGACGGCGGTGGTCTTCACCAACAACGACAGCGCCTACGGCGCGGCGCTCGACCTGCACGGGGCGGGGGTCGAGATCGCGGCCATCGTCGACCTGCGGCGCGAAGTGATCGGCCCCATGAGCGAGCTGGCCGAGGCCGCGGGCCTGCCCATCCTGGCCGACCATGCCATCGTCGCGACCGAGGGCGGACGGCGCCTCAAGCGCCTGCGGGCGGCGCCGATGGATGCCTCGGGCGAACAGGTTTACGGCAGCGGCGAACCGATCGATTGCGACCTGCTCGCCGTCTCGGGCGGCTGGAACCCGACCCTCCATCTGCACTCCCAGGCCAAGGGCGAGATCGTCTGGAACGACGAGCTCGGCTGTTTCGTCCCCGGCAAGGCCAGCCAGGCCGCACTATCGGCCGGCGCCTGCAACGGCGACTTCGGGCTGGCGAGTTGCCTCGCCGAGGGCGCCGCGGCGGGGCAAAAGGCGGCGGCCGCCGCCGGCTTCAAAGCCAAGGGCCGCAAGAAGGCCACGCCCAAGGCCACCGATCACGGCTTCCTGCCGGCGCGCTGGCTGTGGCTGGTACCGTCGGACACGCCGCTGGGACATGGCGGCAAGCACTTCCACGAGCTGCAGAACGATGTCACCGCGGCCGATCTGAAGCTCGCACTGCGCGAGGGCTACCGTTCGATCGAGCACGTGAAGCGCTACACCACCACCGGCATGGGCACCGATCAGGGCAAAACCTCGAACGTGAACGCCATCGGCATCGTCGCCGAGGCCACGGGGCGCGCGGTTCCCGACGTCGGCGTCACCACCTTCCGGCCGCCCTTCACACCGGTCACCTTCGGCGTGTTCGCCGGGCGCGACGTGGACGCCTTGCTCGACCCGGTCCGCCGCACGCCGATGCACGGCTGGCATCAGCGGGCCGGCGCCCTATTCGAGGACGTGGGCCAGTGGCGGCGCGCCTGGTACTACCCGAAGAACGGCGAGGACTTGGACGCCGCGGTCAAGCGCGAGGTCCGCGAGGTCCGCCGCTCGCTCGGCATCATGGACGCCTCGACCCTCGGCAAGATCGATATCCAGGGCAGCGACGCCTCGGAGCTCTTGAACCGCATCTACACCAACGCCTGGAAGAAACTCGAAGTGGGTAAGTGCCGCTACGGCCTCATGCTGGGCGAGGACGGCATGGTGATGGACGACGGGGTCACCGCGCGGCTCGGCGAACACCACTACCTCATGACCACCACCACGGGCAACGCGGCGCCGGTGTTGGCCCATCTCGAGGAATATATTCAGACCGAATGGCCGGAGCTCGATGTCTATTGCACCTCGGTCACCGAGCAGTTCGCCACCATCTCGATCGCCGGCCCCAACGCCCGGCGCCTGCTCGCCGAGCTGACCGGCGACATCGAGCTCTCGCCCAACGCCTTCCCGCACATGGCAGTCCGCGAAGGCACCGTGGCAGGCGTCGCCGCGCGCGTCTTCCGGGTCTCCTTCACCGGCGAGTCCGCTTACGAGATCAACCTGCCCGCCTCCTTCGGGCTGGCGGTCTGGCAGGCCATCATGACTGCGGGCGAGAAGTACGGCATCACGCCCTATGGCACCGAGGCCATGCACGTGCTGCGCGCCGAGAAGGGTTTCATCATCGTCGGCCAGGAAACCGACGGATCGATCAACCCGATCGACCTGGGCATGGACTGGATCGTCTCCAAGAAAAAGGACTTCGTCGGCAAGCGCTCGCTGACCCGCAGCGACATGGCCAAGCCCGACCGCAAACAGCTCGTCGGCATCCTGACGGACGATCCCGAGACCGTGCTGCCTGAAGGCGCCCACCTGGTGGAGCGGCTCGAACCGCAGCCGCCGATGACCATGCTGGGCCACGTCTCCTCGAGCTACTACAGCCCCAACGTGGGCCGTTCCATCGCCCTCGCCTTGGTGAAGGGCGGCCACGCCAAGAAGGGCCAGAAGCTGACGGCGCCGCTGCTCGACGGCCGCACGATCGGCTGCACCATCGTCGATCCCGTGTTCTTCGACACTGAGGGAGACCGGCTCCGTGGGTGACTCCTTTCTTAGACACTCTCCGCTGGCCCACCTGGGGCTCGCCGCGCGAGCGACAGAGGTCAGCGAGTTCGAGGCCACCAAATTCGAGGCCGACGACGCCGAGGCCGGCGTGGCGATGGGCGAGCGGCCCTACCGCGGCCTCGTCAACCTGCGCGGCCCTGCGGGCGACAAGGCTTTCGACAGCGCGGTCGAAAAGGCCCTGGGCGTCGCTCTGCCGATCGAGCCCAACACCACCGCAGGGCCCGGCAAGAACAAGGACAGCTTGCGGGTGTTCTGGCTCGGCCCCGACGAGTGGTGGGTGGTGACGCCCGGCGACGGCCCGGCCATGGCCGACAGGCTGCGCACGGCCCTCGCCGGGCAGAAGGCCGCCGTCACCGACGTGAGCGAAAGCCGCACCTGCATCCACATCCGCGGCGCCCGCGCCCGCGACCTCTTGTCCAAGGGCTGCCCGCTCGATCTGCACCCGCGGATGTTGTCCGCCGGGCGTTGCGCCCAAAGCCTCTGCGCCAAGGCCATGGTCGCCCTGCATCAGACCGAAGACGACAGTGGAGATGGCGCCAAGGAAGGCGGGCCGGCCTACGATGTCTATGTGCTCAACAGTTTCGCCGAGTACCTTTGGCTCTGGCTCGAGGACGCGGCGAGGGAATACGGCCTGAGGATAACGGCAGAATGACTGATGCAACCCGCCGCGCGGTTCTGGCATTCGCCTTGGCGGTCGGCTTATGGCCGGCCCTTCTGCTCGGCGCCGAGGAACGCAGGCTGAACGCCGCCGAGATCGAAGACCGGCTCATCGGTAACACGGTCGAGGGCATTTGGGACGGGCAGCCCTACAAGCAGTTCTTCGATGCCTCCGGCAACATGATCTATGTGGAAGATGGCCGCCAACCCTCCCTGGGAGGGTGGTGGGCCGATGCCGAAAAGGACGCCTACTGCGCCAATTGGGAGAGAAACCGCCCGGCTTGCTACGAGGTACTCGACGGCGGGCCTGACG
>JAUVQB010000320.1 GCA_030598385.1 Alphaproteobacteria bacterium
CCTCGATCGCTTCGCCGGTGAGCGCTTGAAAGGCCTCCCGGTAGGCCGGCATGCCGCGGTACTGAACTCGCATGCCGAGGAGCAAGGTGGGCACCGCGTCCAGATTGCCGCGCGCGGCCAACGCCTTTACGGCGGTATCGCGCTGTTCATCCTTCCCGAGGACGGCCTCATAGTGCATCCGCCCCTCTTCATCCTGATCGGGCCCGGCCCGCGCCGGAACAGCGCTGACCAATGCCGCCGTGAACAAGATGGCGATGAAGAAACCGGCCAGGGCCGGGACGCGCATCATGCCTGTCATTCCTCTCCCCATGACTCAGGTGTCGAGTGCGTTCGCCAAGATGTTAGAGTTCCGGGAGCCTGCGGACAGGTGCGTTCAATGCTTTGTGTGCAAACTTGAAGAGTGGCACCGCCTGAGCGCGAGGGTCGCGGTCTCGCCAAGAACGGCGCGAAGTTCCTCACCCCTCGCCCGTCTCCTTTTCGATCCAGGCGAGGTAGTCCGGATTGCCCGCCACAATCGGCGTGGCGAGGATCGCCGGGCAGACGTAAGGGTGGCGCGCCTTGACGAAGTCGATCACTTGGCCCACCAGGTCGCCTCTCGTCTTGGCGAAGAGCAGCGCCTCGGCGCCCTCCTGCACCGCGCCCTCCCACCAGTAGTACGAGGTGACGCCGGCAGAGATGTTGACGCTCGCCGCCAGGCGCGCTTCGACCAGCGCCCGGCCGAGCGCCCGGGCCGCCTCGCCGGACGGCGCCGTCACCATGACGAGAGTGGCGTCCATCTCTGTTCTCCCACGTTTCCAATAGGTTATGGCCAGTTGTTGGCATTCTCCCGCAAATATGACTAGGATAGCAAGCAGGTCGACGCGAGGGCTGGGGGGCCCGATGAACGAGGACCTTGAACGAGGACGCGTGCAATCCCGGTACAGCCAGTCGGCTGCCCGGCCGACCACGGCACAGGCCGCCTACCTGCGGCGAGGTCTTGCGGAGCCCGGCGGCAAGTTGCCGTTGTTCGATCGCGACGGTCAGCGCTATTCCCGCCGAACGATTCAAAGCTGCATCGACCAGGGCTGGGCCAAGGCCTGGTTCCACAACTCGATCAAGCCCGACTGGCTGATCTGCCGGCTCACCGAGGCCGGAGAATTCGCGCTGGCGGAGTTCGACCCGCCGCCGGCCGTCGCGGTGGCACGCCACGCGCGTCAGGGGACAGGATGCGACGCCCGCCGGCTGCAGCGTCTGGTGCGGGACCTGGTCGAGGCGTAACCTCTCGTTGTCCCGGCCCGCAGCGGCCGCTTTTTGTCGCGCAAGATTCTCCTTCCCAAAGCCGGCCCCAGGCGCTTTGATCGGCGGCAAATCAAGATCAGCAAAACCCGAGGCGAGAGGATGGGAGTGCCCGAGTCATGAGCCCTTCGACCAGCAAGACCGGCAGCACGCGCCAGAACCAGGATTTCATGGAAGCCGTCGCAGCCGTCTGCGCCTTGATGGCGATCGCCGACGACACTGCTCAGGCCTGCGAGCGCAGCTCGATCAATGCCGCGATTTCCACCGATCCTGCCTTCGCGGAACTGGATGCGGAGACTGTCGGCGCCCAACTCAACGACTTCATCGCTCAACTTGAGGCCGAAGGCGCGGACGCCAAGCCCAAGCTGTCGCAACGGGTCTGGCGGTATGTCGGCGACGAGCGGCGCGCCCGCGCGCTGATGCGCCTGGCCCACCGCATCATGATCGCCGACCACGACGTGAACGAGGCGGAGACCAAGGAGTTCCAGCGGCTCTGCCGCATCCTCGATCTCGACCCGGAGTTCGTAACCCAGGCCTCCGGCGCCGGCCTCGCCCAAGCCAGGGATCTGGGGGTGTAAGCTAATCCCGATCGAGCGGCGAAAGCTGCTGCTCGTCAAGCAGGACCGGCTCGGCGCGCAGATTTAGGGTGAAATCGCTGGCGCCGAAGCGAATCTCGCCGCCCTGGGGCCAGTTGAAGGCGATTCGCCAGCGGTAGTACGGCCGGTCGAAGCAGATCTTCTGATCGGTGATCCGCTCGCGCGTGATGGCGTCGATCGAGAGCGCGTGCAGCGCGATCTGGCCGCCGGTGTCGCCGCAGTCGATCGCGACCTGCAGGTCGGTGGCGTGGTGAAAGGTCAAGGTCGCGGGCGCGACGCGGAATTGGCAGCCGCCGTCGCTATCGCAAACCCACTCGACGATATGATCGAGGTCGAGCACCAGGTTGCTGCGCCAATCGTCGCGCTCGGGATCGCCGATCTCCAGGCGCAGGCCGTAGACGACGTTGTCGTGCCACGAGACACGCTCGAAATCGCTGGCGTCCGTGGCTTCGGTGGTCGATGTCATGGGATGCGGCCGCTGATTGTCACGGGTCTTAGGTGGCCGATATATGGCCTTCAACGGGCCTGGCGGCGCCAACGATCGAGGGTATCGAGAACAAAGTCCGAGTTGCGTTCGATGTCGTGCTGCCAGGCGGAGGAGAAACAGGCCGTTTCGCTGAGCGGCTTCTCCTCGCCGTCGAGATCGTCGAAGCGGATCCGCATCGGCAGGGTGACGCCCTCGCCGACCACCACCGCCTCCTGGGTGCGCAGCGCCGGCAGGGCGCCCATCATGCCCGCCGCGCTCTCCGGCAGCGTCCGGCGCACGAATTCCTGATCCCGGTCGTTGCTCATCCTGAGCGCGAAGAGCGTGTTGCACTGGGAGAGGATGGTCTCGGAAAGCTCGGACGGCCGTTGGGTCACGAGGCAGAGTGAGACGCCATACTTTCGCCCTTCCTTGGCGATGCGCGAGATCGCCTTGCGGGTCGGCCCGAAACCGTCGCCCGGCTCGCGTGGGATATAGCGGTGCGCTTCTTCGCAGACCACCAGCACCGGCACGGCCAGATCGCGCGCGCTCCACATGGCGAAGTCGAAGATCATGCGGCACAGCAG
>JAUVQB010000128.1 GCA_030598385.1 Alphaproteobacteria bacterium
TCCATGAAGAAATTCATGCCGACGCAGAAGAAAAACGAGAGCCGGCCGGCGAAGGCGTCGATCTCGAGCCCCCGGGCGTGCGCCGCGCGGACGTATTCGAGGCCGTCGGCGAGGGTGAAGGCGAGCTCCTGCACCGCCGTCGCGCCGGCCTCCTGCATGTGATAGCCGGAGATCGAGATCGAGTTGAAGCGCGGCATGTGCGCCGCCGCATGGGCGATGATGTCGGCCACGATGCGCATCGAGGGCGCCGGCGGATAGATGTAGGTGTTGCGGACCATGAACTCCTTGAGGATGTCGTTCTGGATGGTGCCGGAGAGCTTTTCCTGGCCCACCCCCTGCTCCTCGGCGGCCACGATGTAGCTGGCGAGCACCGGCAGCACGGCCCCGTTCATGGTCATGGAGACGCTCATCTCGTCGAGCGGGATGCCGTCGAACAGGATCTTCATGTCCTCGACGGAATCGATCGCGACGCCCGCCTTGCCGACGTCGCCGACGACCCGCGGATGGTCGGAATCGTAGCCCCGGTGGGTCGCCAGGTCGAAGGCGACGGAAAGGCCCTTCTGGCCGCTCTTCAGGCCCTGCTTGTAGAAGGCGTTGGAGTCCTCGGCGGTGGAAAAGCCGGCGTACTGGCGCAGCGTCCAGGGCCGGTTGGCGTACATGGTGGCGCGCGGGCCCCGGAGATAGGGCGGGAAGCCCGGCAGGGTCTCCAGGGTCTCCAGGCCCTCCAGGTCGGCGGCGGTGTAGAGCGGCTTGACCGCGATGCCTTCGGGCGTCTGCCAGACGAGGTCGGCCGGATCGCCGCCTTTCAGCTCACGCTTGGCCAGATCCTGCCAGTCTTCCGGCGTTTTTGGCTTGCCGTCGCTCATGATCGCCTCGCGCTCTCACGAAAATGGTGCCGTGCACAATAACTTCAAAGGCCCGGTTTGTCCAATGGGGCATCCGGCCGGACCGCAATGCCAGATTCAGAACCTCTCAATCAAATTCCAGGCGCAGGAAATCGACCGGCCGGTCGAAGCCCTTGAGCCGGGCCTGCTCCTCGTTCGCCTGGTGGCCAGCGAGCAGCGCGGCCACTTGCGCGTCCGCCGCCATGGCGCGCGACAGCACGACGTCGCCGCCCCGGCTCTCGTTCTGCAGCCGGGCGGCCATGTTGACTGTAGCGCCGAAGTAATCGAGCCGGTCGTTCAAGGTCACCGCGATCGCCGGCCCGTCGTGCAGCCCGACCTTGAGGACGATGCCGGCCCCGTCCTGCTTGGCGTTGAAGCTCGCCACCTCGCGCTGCATCTCGATCGCCGCGGCCAGCGCTTTGGCCGGATCCATGAAGGCGGCGAGGATGGCGTCTCCGATGGTCTTGACGATGGCGCCTTCATGGGCGCGCACGATGGCGGCGAGGTAGGCGAAGTGGGCGCGCACCAGGTGGTAGGCGCTGGCGTCGCCAACGGCATCGTAGAGCGCGGTGGAGTCCTTGAGGTCGGTGAAGAGGAGCGCCAGGCGCTGCACCGCCACCTCGTCGCCGGGCCTCAGCACCTGGTCCGAGAAGAGGTCGCGAAACGCCTGCAGGCTGGTCGCTCGATCGGCGGTCAGCGCGTCCGCCACCCAGGCCCGCTCCTCCACCACGAAGGTGAGGCGGCGCCGGCTGTCGTTGCGGAGGTGAACCTCGCCGGTTGGCGCGGGCTCGCCGGCGGCCACGGACTCGTCCGTCGCAACGACCTCCGGGAACCCTTCGCCGGCCCACTCGATGTCCCATTCCGGCCCCGGTTCAAGGGTGCGCAGGCGGTAGGGGCCGGGCACCAGTTTCGCCGCGAGTTGGCGCGCCGCGCCGGGCTCCAAGGTGACGTGCACCCGGATGTGGGGCGTGCTCATGGGCCCGAACAGGCAGTACTCGCCGATCGAGAGCGAGCGTAGCGCGGGCGCCGGGCGGAAGCTCAGCTCGACGTTCTTCGAGAAGTCCCGGTCGTAGTCGATGTTGCAGGTGCCGCAGTGGGCGCCGGTCGGCAGCTCGTCGAGGCTGCCCACCACCTGCTTGGCGATGCGGCAGCGCGGGCACAAGAGGTCCCAGCGCAGCTCCAGCAGGCCGGCACGGGTGGCCTCGAAGCAAAGTTCGATCGCCTCCAGCTCGGGCACCTCCCACAACCTTGCGAGCTTCAGCGGCCGGATCTGGGTCAGATCGACTTCCTGGGCGGTTCGAACCAAGTCCGCCAGCCGGCCCGCCAGGCCGTGGCCGTGGCCGGAGGCCTCGATCTCAGCCACCCGTTCGGCGAGGCGTTCCTCGGCGCCCGCGGGCAGGCTGGGCGGATCGATGTCGAACGGCGTCTCGCGCCGGCCGGCGGCGCAGTCCCGGGCACTCTCCGCCAGACCGGTGAAGTTGCGCCGGGCGGACTCGAAAAAGGCCGTGCGCAACATGGCGGCGCCCAGCAGGTTTGCGGCCTCCGCGGTAATCGTGTAGGCGCCCCGCGAGCCCTCGCCGTCAGGCGTCAATTTGAACTCGGCGCAGAGGCTCTTGAGCGGCCCCTTTCGGAACTCCCGGCAATGCTCGAACCACTCGCCGCTCACCCAGTTGACTGGCTTTTCCTCCCATACCAACTGAAACGGCCCTTTTCGGGCCTGGGCCATGTAGAGCACCGAGCCGTCCGGCCGCGGGGTTTCCTCGATGTCGTGAAGCGGCAGCTTGGCCGCCTCGTTGAAACGGGCGGTGTCGGCCAAGAGCGGCCAGATCCGCTCGGGCGGGCTGTCGAACTGCCAGATCCAGGTGCGCGAGATCGGCTTGGCCATAGATGCCGCCTCAAATGTAGTATCCGCCGCGTGGTATCCGCTAAATCCTACTAGCGGTCGGGCCCCTACCAGCGAAACTCGGTGAGCGCGGCGAGCGGCGCTCCGCCCTCGGCACGATAGAGCGCGGCCAGCCGGTCCTTGTCGACGGCCCCGGTCTCCGCATTCATGAGCTTTTCCTCATGGATGCCCGAGACGACGAAGACCGCCTGCAAACCCATGGCTTGGGCGCCGACAACATCGGTACGTACGGAATCGCCGACTGCAAGGATGCGCTCCGGCGGGATTCCCTCGAACAGCCCGAGGCAGGTGCGGTAGATGCCGGCATGGGGCTTGCCGTGATAGCGCACGATCCCGCCCATTTCTTCATAGGCGAGCGCAATGGTGCCGGCGCAGATCTCCGCGGCGCCGCCGCGGATCACCACGTAGTCCGGGTTGGCGCAAACCATCGGCAGATCGAGCGCCAGGGCGGATTCGAGGAAGGCCGTGTAGGTCTCGCGGGTGTCCGCCTGGCCGAGCGCACCGGTGAGAAGGATGAAATCCGCCTCGCTCAGGTCGTCGACGAAGCGGTAGTCGAGGCCGTCGCGCATGCTCAGATCCCGCTCCGGGCCCAGGTGATAGCAACCTGGCCCAAGCGCCCGGTACCAGTCGTCCGGCCGCTGCTCGAGATGGCGCCAGGCGTCCTCGCCCGACGACATGAGCAGATCGTAGGTGTCCGGCGTCAGCCCCATCTCGGTACAGCGCCCGGCGACATCGGAGGCCCGCCGCGGCGCGTTCGAGAGAATGAGGATCCGTTTGCCGGCTGCGCGCAATCGCGTGAGGCAGTCGAGAGCAAGAGGGAAGGCCCGCACGCCGTCGTGCAGGACGCCCCAAAGGTCGAGGATATAGCCGTCGAAATCGGCGGCCAGCGCCGACATGCCGGGGCGCATCGGCAAGTGTCCCTCATTCCGGTCTGTCGCAGGGCATGACATGGCCGACCTTCTGCCATAGCTGCCGGTTGGTTTAAAGTGATCCGATTCTGAAATCAGCGTGATCGGCCAACCGAAATCGAGGGCTGTCACCTCCGGCCGACGCCGACCGCCGCGCTCAGGGTCTCGAAGCCGTCGCGACTGAGGAGGCTGGCGAGCTCGGCCTTGATTCTCGACACCAGGCCCGGCCCCTCATAGATCAGCGCGGTATAGAGCTGCACCAGCGACGCGCCGGCGCGGATCTTGGCATAAGCATCGGCGCCACTGGCGATTCCGCCCACGCCGATGAGCGGGATTCGCCCCTCGGTCAAGCGGTGGAGCTGGGCCAGCACTTCGGTCGAGCGGGCGAAGAGGGGGCGGCCGCTGAGCCCTCCCGCCTCCGACAAAGACCGGCCGACGAGATCGGGCGGCCGTTCGATGGTCGTGTTGGTCGCGATCAGGCCGTCGAGCCGCCGTTTCCGGGCGACCTCGGCGATATCGGCCAGCTCGGCCTCGCCCAGGTCCGGCGCCACCTTCAGCAACAGCGGCGGCGAGGCGGCCAGTCCGTCCAGAGTGCCCCGCAGGCCGTCGATCAGGCCTTCCAGCTCGGCCCTGCCCTGAAGCGCCCGCAAGCCCGGGGTGTTGGGCGAGGAGACGTTGATCACCAGATAGTCCGCCGCCGGGGCCAGCACGCTTGCGGCCGCCGCGTAGTCGCCGGCCGCGTCGGGGCTGTCCCGGTTCTTGCCGATGTTGATCCCGACGAGCCCGGTTCCGCCGCCCGCCCGCCAGCGATCCAGCGCGGCCCTGGCCGCCTCGGCCCCTTGATTGTTGAAGCCGAGACGGTTGATCACCGCGCCGTCCCGCGCCAGGCGGAAGATGCGAGGGCGCGCATTGCCTGCTTGCGCGCGCGGCGTCAGGGTGCCGACCTCGACGAAGCCGAAGCCGAGGCCGAGGAGCGGGCCGGGCGCCTGAGCGTCCTTGTCGAACCCGGCGGCCATGCCGAGTGGATTGGGGAAATCACGGCCCCAGAGGCGGATGGCGAGTCGGGGATCGTCCGCGCCGCGCGCGCGCGGCGCCAGGCCGCGCCGGAGCGCCCAGATCGTTGCGTTGTGCGCGGTTTCAGGGTCGAGCAGCCTGAGACAGCGCTGCGCCAGATCAAGGACGGTCATAACGGACGGTCTCGGGTGGGCCCATGGGATTCGAGTGTGATGCGCGTGTGATGCACGTGTGATTCGGTGGCGAGCCTAGCCGACTTGGCATGCGGCGAACAAGATCGCGGGACGAATCAGACGAGCGCAGACGATAGAATCTCGCGGCCGCATGCGCGCATTTCTTTTGCCCGCACCCGGGAAGCGGTTATGCTGGTCGTGACAAGGTCGCGTGGCCGCCGGGCGACCCTCGCCCGACGGAGCCGCGTCGAACACGTCGAACGCTGGGGACATCATGGTCGCTGGACACGGCGCGAAAGAGGGGCGCGCGCTTCACTACATCGAGGGCGCGTGGCAGGAAGGCAACCCGCCCCTGCTGGGGCCGATGACTCATGCCTCCTGGATGTCCTCCATCGTGTTCGACGGCGCGCGCGCTTTCGAGGGGCTGACGCCGGA
>JAUVQB010000096.1 GCA_030598385.1 Alphaproteobacteria bacterium
GGAGCTTCATTTCCCGGAAGATGCCCTCGCGCTGCATCTTCTTTTTCAGCGCGCGCAGGGCTTGGTCGACATTGTTGTCGCGGACGTGGACTTGCACGGTGGGGTCGTCCTCCTTTCGTCTTGAACCGGCCTAACCGGATAACCTTTGGTTAGGGTGCAAAAAACCTCCTCCGCTGTGGCACTTCCCCAGCGACGGCGCGCTTGTCTAACACAGCTCTTCGGGTTTGTGAAGGCGCGCGTTGCCGGAAAAATGGTCGCATTTGCGGGCCAATCCGGCACATTCCCGGCCGTTTTAGGGTCCGATCCGTGGGGCCTTCGCACCGCCGGCAGGCTTTACCGGAGGGGAGCGCCCCTCTATATCACTTCTCATGGCCGTGCTCGATATCGCCCGCATGGGCAACCCGATCCTGCGGCGGCGCGCCGCCGAAGTGCCCGACCCGCGGGCGCCGGAGATCCGCCGCCTGGTCTCGGACATGCTGGAAACAATGGAGTACGCCGGCGGCATCGGCCTGGCGGCGCCCCAGGTGCATGTGCCCTTGCGGGTCGTGGTGTTCTCTGTCGAGGCCGAGCGCGCCATAGAGGAGGCGGCCGAAGAAGGCCCACCGTCGGAGCCATGTGGCCCGGACGAGACCGACCCGATGGCGGACGGCGGCGTGCCCCTGACTGTCTTGATCAATCCTGAGATCGAGGTCCTCGACGACACCGTGAGCCCGGGCCTGGAATCCTGCCTGTCGGTGCCGGGACTGGCCGGCGAGGTGCCGCGGGCCTCGGCGATCCGCTACCGGGGCCACGCCTTGGACGGGTCGCTGGTCGAGCGGGCGGCCCGGGGCTTTCACGCCCGGGTCGTGCAGCACGAAGTCGACCATCTCGACGGCATCCTCTATCCTCAACGCATGACGGACCTCTCGCGCCTGACCTTCACCTCGGAGCTCGAGCGCGCCCACCGCCATGTCCCGGCGGAGGTGTGACGATATGGCGGCACGGAGCACGGATATCGACAAAATCAGGGAGACGCTGCTGCTGGCCACTCTCCCACATGTGCCCTTCGACGGCTGGAGCGATGCGGCGCTCAGGGCCGGGGCCGAGGATGCCGGCCGCTCGCCGGCCGAGGCGCTCAACGCCTTTCCCGCCGGCCCGGCCGAGGCGCTCGCCCTGTTCAGCGACTGGGCCGACCGGCAGATGCTGGCGCGCCTCGAGAAGACGGACCTCGCCGCCATGAAGGTGCGCGAAAAGGTGGCGGCCGGCGTGCGCCTGCGCCTCGAAGTCCTGGAACCGCACAAGGAAGCGGTGCGCCGGGGGCTTGCCTTCCTATCGCTGCCGCCGAACGCGGGCCAGGGGCTGAAGGGCCTCTACCGGACGGTCGATGCCATCTGGACCATGGCCGGCGACCGCGCCACCGATTACAACTACTACACCAAGCGCCTGCTGCTCGCCGGCGTGCTCTCTTCTACGACCCTGTTCTGGCTCAACGACCGCTCCGAGGGCCACGAGGCGACCTGGGCCTTCCTCGAACGGCGCATCGACGAGGTCCTGAAAGTCGGTGGCCGGCTCGGCAAGACCATGAAGGGCCTGCTCGACCTGCCCGACCGCCTCATGGCGGCGCGCGGGCCCCGGGGCTTCGCCCGCAGGTGGCAGAAGGATTAACGACTCCTTAAGGCCGGGCACGTAGACCCTTAGGGCCAATCGGGCTACTGTCGCCTCTACCAACGCCGCCGCTTAAACGTTCGACACCATGACCGCCCTCTACATCCTCATCGGACTCGTCGTCTTCGTCGCGCTCTACGCCATCGTGACCTACAACGCCCTGGTCAGCCTGCGCGTGCGCGTCGGCGAGGCCTGGAGCGACATCGAGGTCCAGATGAAGCGCCGCTACAACCTGATCCCCAATCTGGTGGAGACGGTGAAGGGTTATGCCAAGCACGAGGCCGGCACGCTCGAGAAGGTGGTCAAGGCGCGTTCCGAGGCGATGGCCAACCAAGGCCCGCCAGGCCAACAGGCACGCTCGGAGAACATGCTGACCGGGGCGCTCAAATCGCTCTTCGCGCTGGCCGAGGGCTATCCGGAGCTGAAGGCCAATGAGAACTTCCTCAGCCTGCAGAACGATCTCGCCGAAGTGGAGGACAAGATTCAAGCGGCGCGGCGCTACTACAACGGCGTCGTGCGCGACAACAACACCAAGGTCGACCAGTTCCCGAGCAACCTGGTGGCGCGCGCCTTCACCTTCATCAAGGCCGAGTTCTTCGAACTCGAGGAGAGCGAGGCGGCGGCCCGCCAGCCGGTCCCGGTGAGTTTCGATTAGCGGCTGCCGGCGATCCCGCCGGATTTTGATGTCATGACCCAGTCCCAAACACGACCCACGCTCCGCAAACCGGCCGCTGTCCTGGCCGGGCGGAAATTCGCATCGGCACTGTTTGCGGTCGCTTGGCTCCTGGGCATGGGCCTAGCCGGCGGCGCCCAGGCCCGCGAGCGCATCGTCAATTTCGACAGCGAGATCTGGGTGCATCCGGATTCCACCATGACGGTGCGCGAGACCATCACCGTCGTCGCCGAGGGCCGGTCGATCAAGCGGGGCATCTATCGCGACTTCCCGACCACCTATGAAGACCGCTTCAACAACAAGGTAGTGGTCGGCTTCGATGTCATCGCGGTGCTGCGCAACGGCCAGCCCGAGCCCTACCACACCGAGCGCAGGAGCAACGGCGTCAGGCTCTACATCGGCGACAAGGACGTGTTCATTCCCAAGGGCCAGCATGTCTACACCATCGATTACCGCACCAACCGGCAGCTCGGCTTCTTCGAGGGCTTCGACGAGCTCTATTGGAACGTCACCGGCAACGGCTGGGACTTCGAGATCGAGCGCGCGGGCGCGCGGGTCCACCTGCCCGAAGGTGCCAGGGTCCTGGAGCATGCCGGCTACACCGGCCGGCAGGGGGAGACCGGGCAGGACTTCAGGATCGACCTGAGGAGCGACGGCATCCTCTACGAGACCACCCGCCCCTTGAGCAAACGCCAGGGCCTGACCATCGCGGTCTCCTGGCCGCCGGGCTTCGTCGCGCGCCCGACCCAGGCTCAGGAGCTGGCCTATCTGATCAACGATAACAGCATCATCATTGCCGGGTTGATCGGCCTTGGCCTGCTCACGGCCTACTACATCTTCGTCTGGGTCTTCGTCGGCCGGGACCCGAAGGGCGGGTCGATCGTCCCGCACTACGATCCCCCCAAGGGCTTCTCTCCGGCGGCCGCGCGCTACGTGAGCCGCATGGGCTTCGACGACAAGACCTTCACCGCGGCGATCGTCAGCCTGGCGGTCAAGGGCGCCATTACCATCAAGGAATATTCCGACAAGAGCTACGCGCTCGAGAAAACCGGCACGGAAAGCCACCTGTCGGCCGGCGAGCGGGCGGTTCACCGCAAGCTGTTTTCCCACGGCCGCAAGACGATCGAGCTCAAGCAGGAGAACCACAAGAAGATAAGCGCGGCTCAGAAGGCCTTGCAGGAGTGGCTGCGCACCGAGTTCGAGAAGGTCTACTTCGTCCGCAACACCCGCTTCTTCGTGCCGGGCCTCGTCTTGTCCTTGGCCGCAATGGGATTTCTTGTGGTGGCGGCCGACGAACCGGCCGGCGCCGCGTTCATGTGCCTCTGGCTCAGCTTTTGGACCGTCGCGGTCTATTACCTGGGCCGCCAGGTCTGGCGCGCCTGGAAGACGTCGCTTGCCACCGGAAGCCTGCTTGGGTCCGGCAAGGCGTTGATCATGACCCTCTTCGCCCTTCCGTTCTTCGGCGGAGAACTGTTCGGCCTGAGCGCCTTCGTGCAGACGGCGTCGCTCGGAGGGGCGGTTATCCTGGTCATCATCCAGGCGATCAACATCCTGTTCTACCACCTGCTCAAGGCGCCGACGCTCTTGGGCCGGCGGATGATGGACCAGCTCGAAGGCTTCAGCGATTACCTCTCGGTCGCCGAGAAGGACCGCATGAATTTCCATAACCCGCCGGAGCGCACACCAGAATTGTTCGAGCGCTTTCTGCCCTATGCCCTGGCGCTGGGCGTCGAGCAGGCCTGGAGCGAGCAGTTCTCGGACGTGCTCGCCGAAGCCGGCCAGGCCGAGGGCAACCGGAGTGGCCATTACCGCCCGCGCTGGTATTCGGGCCACAGCTTCCAAGGCGACTTCGGCAGCTTTGCTTCGGACCTGGGCAGCGGGTTTTCCGGCGCCATTGCCGCGGCCTCGACGGCGCCCGGCTCGAGCAGCGGATCCGGTGGCGGTGGATCGTCCGGCGGCGGCGGCGGTGGAGGCGGTGGCGGCGGCTGGTAGCTAGCTTTTCGGCTTCAACCGCGTCACATGGCCCATCTTGCGGCCGGGCCGGGCCTCGGCTTTGCCGTAAACGTGTAGCTTCGCGTCCGGGTCCGAGAGAATCTCGAGCCAGCTCTCGATCTCGTCGCCCAGCAAGTTTTTCATCTCGGCGTCCCCGTGGCGTGCTGTCGCGCCCAGCGGCAGCCCGGCCACCGCGCGAATGAACTGCTCGAACTGCGAGGTGACGCAGGCGTCGAGGGTCCAGTGTCCGGAATTATGCGGCCGCGGCGCTAGCTCGTTCACCAGGACCTTGCCGTTTTTGGTGACGAACATCTCGACCGCAAGCAAACCGACCAGATCGAGGCCCTCGGCCAGGCCACGGGCGATGCTGTCAGCGCGGTTCGCCACGTCATTCGCGATCCGGGCGGGTACGAGGGTGCGGTCCAGGATGTGGTTGCGGTGCTCGTTCTCCACCGGCACGTAGCTTCGCATGGTGCCGTCGATTGCGCGGGCGACGATGACCGAGATCTCCAATTCGAAGTCGACGAAGGCCTCGACGATCATTCCCAGTCCCCCCGGCCCGCGACCGGCCAGGGCCGACCAGGCGGCCTCCAGGTCCGACCCTGCCTCGATGAGGGCCTGACCCTTGCCGTCGTACCCCAGCCGCGTCGTCTTGAGCACGCAGGGCGCGCCGATGTCGGCCACGGCGTGGGTCAGATCGTCGATGCTGCCGACCCCGGCATAGCTGGCGGTCGGGATGTCCAGGCGGCTACAAAAGCCCTTCTCGAGAATCCGGTCCTGGCAGACCCGCAGCACCTCGGCCTTGGGCCGAAGGGGCGCCAAGTTGCTGAGCGCCTCGACCGTGGCAAAGGGGATGTTCTCGAACTCGAAGGTAACGACATCGACTGCGGCCGCGAATCGGGCCAGTGCCGCCTCGTCATCGTAAGCGGCCACCGTCGTGAGATTGCTCACCTGGGCCGCGGGGGCATCGGGCTCCGGGCCGTAAATATGGCAACGATAGCCCAGCCTGGCCGCCGCCAGGGCGGACATGCGGCCGAGTTGGCCGCTGCCCAAGATCCCGATGACCGCGCCGGGAGCCAAGGCTCCGTCGAGGGCAGGCGGCATTCCCGCTCAGCCCTCGTCGCTGGGGGCGTCGGCCACCTGTGTGGTTTGCCGCGCGCGCCAATCGTCTAATGCGGCTGCGACCTGGGTATCGCCGAGCGCCAGCACGGCGGCGGCCAATAAAGCGGCGTTGACGGCGCCGGCGCGGCCGATGGCCAGCGTTCCTACAGGCACGCCGCCCGGCATCTGGACGATGGACAGCAGACTGTCCATGCCCTTGAGGGCCTTGCTTTCCACTGGCACGCCAAAGACCGGCAGGGGCGTGAGGGCGGCGGTCATGCCGGGCAAGTGTGCCGCGCCGCCGGCCCCCGCGATGATGACCTTCAAGCCTCGATCCCGGGCCGAGGAGGCGTAGTCGACCAGGCGTTCGGGCGTGCGGTGCGCCGAGACGATGCGCGTCTCATAAGGCACCGAAAGGACATCCAGCGTATCAGCGGCGTGGCGTAGGGTGGACCAGTCCGACTGGCTGCCCATGATAATGCCCACCGCCGGCGCACCTTCAGACATATCGCGTCCTTCGCCTGCTCAACCAATTGAATACTCAGGCCCGCTGTCTCACCAGATTGGCGCGGGCGCGCATTATCCCGGCAGGGAAGAGGCGATGCAAGCGCCGGTGCTCCGCCTCATCCGCCACCGACGGGCCCGCAATAACATCCGCTCCGGGCTTCCCGTGAAGGTTCCGTTTACCAAAAGTCTCTAGCATTCGCCGGCCTGCGTCCGTTGCGGGCGAACAGCCGGGACGTTTTCAAGGTTTGGCGCGGATCATGAGCGATAGCCAGTGGGTCATTCCAGGCGGCACCTCC
>JAUVQB010000163.1 GCA_030598385.1 Alphaproteobacteria bacterium
CCGCTTCAAGCTGGTGCTGGAGTACGACGGCGGCCCCTTCGTCGGCTGGCAGCGCCAGGACAACGGGCCGAGCGTGCAACAGGCCCTGGAAGAGGCGGTCCACGGGTTCTGCGGCGAGACCGTGACCTGCCATGGCGCCGGGCGCACCGATGCCGGCGTGCACGCCCTCGGCCAGGTCGTGCACCTGGACCTGGAGCGCGAAGTGCGGCCGGATAAGCTGCGCGATGCCCTCAACGCCCACCTCCGCCCGGCGCCCGTCGCGGTGCTGGCCGCCGAGGTCGCGGCGGCGGACTTCCACGCACGCTTTTCCGCCGTGCGGCGCAGCTACCTCTACCGCATCGTGAACCGCCGGGCGCCACTGGCGCTGGAGCGCGGGCGCGCCTGGTTCGTGCCCCAGACCTTGGACGGGGAGGCCATGCACGAAGCCGCCCAGGCCCTCGTCGGGCACCACGATTTCTCCAGCTTCCGCGCCGCCGAATGCCAGGCCAAGTCGCCGGTGAAGACCCTCGAGCGGCTCACCGTCTCGCGCCGCGGCCACGAGCTGGAGGTCGAGGCCCGGGCGCCCTCATTCCTGCACCGCCAGGTGCGCAATCTGGTGGGCAGCCTGGCGCTGGTCGGCCAGGGCAAGTGGGGCCGGGCCAAGCTGGCAGCGGTGCTCGCCGCGCGCGACCGCACCGCCGCCGGGCCGGCCGCCCCCGCCGAAGGTCTCTATCTGGTCGCCGTGGACTATCCGGATTAGCGCCGCCGCGCGTAGTCGCGGCGCGGCCGGAATACCCTACGACAGCATCCCGTTGATGAGGGCCTGCACGGCGAGGCTGATGGCGACGTCGATGGCGACCACCAGGGCTGCCAGCGGTGGCGAGACGTCCAGCGCGACATGGGCGACGAAGCCTTCGTAGAACAGAGTGACCAGCACCACCGCCAATATGGCGATCGTCTGGAAGCCCGGCGACAGTATGGCGCTGGCCGCGACCAGGTGGACCGGCAGGGTGAGCGCGATATGAATGACCACGCTCCAGTTGAGCGCGGTCACGGCGCGCAGATAGCGCGCCTCGCGGCCGAGGCCCTGGCAGAGATAGTAGAGCGCCAAGGGAAACCCGGCCCAGATGATCGCATAGGCGATGGTCTCGACCAGAATGATCTCCAGAGGCCCGGCGCTCAGCTCGCTGTCGGCCAGATCGATCAGCACGAGGATTGCAAAGCCGGGGGCCACGACGACGGCGGCGAAGAAGGAGCGCCAGAACGCCGGGACCGAGTCTTCGAAGAACTCCAGGCCCCGCGGATCGAGCTTGAACAGTAGCCAGGCGCCGTAAATGGCCGATTGGATCTCCCGGGCGCTGGGAATCATCGACGGCTCAAAAGGCGAAAGTGCCGTCGAGCACGGCCTGGTAGATGCGGCCGAGCGCTTCCAGGTCGTCGAGGCTGACCCGCTCGTCCACCTTGTGGGCGGTGTCGTTCAGGAGGCCGAGCTCGGCGATCGGGGCAAAGTCCTTGATGAAGCGGGCATCCGAGGTGCCGCCGCTGGTGCCCAGTTCCGGCGGCGCGCCGGTGACATCGGTGACGGCCCGGACGATCAGGTCGCTCAAGGGGCCCGGCGGGCAGAGGAAGAATTCGCCGGAGACCCGCACGGCGAGCTCGTAGTCGCCGCCCACGGCATCCAATCGCTCGCGCACCCAGCGCTCGACCGAGGCGCTCGAGTGGCGGTCGCTGAAGCGCACGTCGAAGCCGGCCGTGGCCGAGGCCGGGATCACGTTGGTCGCCGGGTTGCCCACGTCGACTGTGGTCACCTGCAGGCTGGTCGGCTGGAAGTGCTCGCTGCCCTCGTCGAGGGGCTCGCCGGTGAGGCGCGCCAGCATGGTAACCAGCCGGTGCACCGGGTTGTCGGCGAGGTGGGCGTAGGCGCTGTGCCCCTGCACGCCGTTGACCGTAAGCCGGGCGTTGAGCGCGCCGCGGCGGCCGATCTTCACCATGTCGGCGAGGCGCTGGTTGCTGGTCGGCTCGCCCACCAGGCAGGCGTCGAGGCTCTCGCCCTCTTCTGCCAGGGCGCCCAGCACCTTGCGGGTGCCGTTGACCGCCGGGCCTTCCTCGTCGCCGGTGATCAAGAGGCTGAGCGACCCGCCGAAGCCGGGCCCCCGCGCCTCGAGAAACCGCGAGACGGCGCCGATGTAGGCGGCGATGGCGCCCTTCATGTCGACCGCGCCGCGGCCGTAGAGCCAGCCGTCCACCAGCTCCGCCGCGAAGGGATCGTGGCGCCAGGACGAGGGATCGCCCGGCGGCACCACGTCGGTGTGGCCGGCAAAGCAGAAATTCGGCCCCTCCTGGCCGAGCCGGGCGTAGAGGTTGTCCACGTCGGGGGTCCCGGCGTCGGAAAACACCATCCGGCGGCAGCGGAAGCCGAGCCCCGCCAGCACCTCCTGCAGCAGGTCGAGGGCGCCGCCCTCCTCTGGTGTGACGCTGGGGCAGCGGATCAGCCGCCGGGCCAGGTCTAAGCTGTCAACGGCGGCCATGGCGCGCGTGTCAGTCCCGCAAGAGCTCGTTGATCGAGGTCTTGGCCCGGGTGCGCTCGTCGACCCGCTTCACGATGACGGCGCAGTAGAGGTTGGGGCCGGGGCTGCCGTCCGGCAGCGGCTTGCCGGGGAGCGTCCCCGAGACCACCACCGAGTAGGCCGGCACGCGGCCCATGTGGACCTCGCCGGTGGCGCGGTCGACGATCTTGGTCGAGGCGCCGAGATAGACCCCCATGGAGAGCACCGAGCCGCGCTCGACGATGACCCCCTCGGCCACCTCGGCGCGGGCGCCGATGAAGCAGTCGTCCTCGATGACCACCGGGCCGGCCTGCAGGGGCTCGAGCACGCCGCCGATGCCGGCGCCGCCCGAGATGTGGCAGTTCTTGCCTACTTGCGCGCAGGAGCCGACGGTCGCCCAGGTGTCGACCATGGTGCCGGAATCGACATGGGCGCCCAGGTTGACGAAGCACGGCATGAGGATGACGCCCGGCGCGATATAGGCCGAGTGGCGCACGATGCAGTTGGGCACGGCGCGGAAGCCGGCGGAGCGAAACCGGTCCTCGCCCCAGCCGGCGAACTTGGAGGGCACCTTGTCCCACCAGGTCGTCGCCTCGCCGGGCCCGCCGGGGATGGCGGTCATGTCGTTCAGGCGGAAGGAGAGCAACACCGCCTTCTTCAGCCACTGGTTCACCTGCCAGCCGTCCGCGCCCGGCTCGGCGACGCGGAACTGGCCGGCGTCGAGGCCATTAAGCGCGGCCTCGACCGCGTCGCGGACGTCGCCGCCGGTCTGCGGCGTGATCCCCTCGCGATCTTCCCAGGCGGCCTCGATGGCGCTCTGAAAACTGTCGGCGGTCATGATCCGGCGTTCCCCCAGGGCAAAGCTCATTCCACCGCCAGGCGGCCAGGCAGACGGCCAAGCAGGCGGGCCAGAAGATGCGCTGGTCAGCCTGTCCTCGTCAAGCAGGGGCGGCGAGGAGCCCCTCCAACCAAGCCGCCAGGTCCTCGACGACATGGTGGACGTGGCCGTCCTCGGCGCTGTCCTGGGACCAGTCCTCGTCGTTGGGCACCCACACGGTGGTCATGCCAAGCGCCGCCGCGGGGGCGAGGTTGCGGGCGATGTCCTCGACCAGCACCGCGCGGGCCGGGTCGATGGCGTGTTCCTCGATGAGTTGGCGGTAGCACGCCGGCTCCGGCTTGGGGCGGTAATCGGCCGCCACGATGTCGAAGATCGCCTCGATGTGGTGGGAGATGCCCAGCCGCCCCAGCACCTGCTTGCTATAGGGCACGGTCGCGTTGGTGAACACCAGCTTGCGGCCGGCGAGGCGGGCGAGCGCCGCCTCCAGGCCTGGGGCCTGGGGGATCACCGAGAAATCGATGTCGTGGACGTAATCGAGAAAGGCCTCGGGATCGACCTGGTGATGGTCCATGAGGCCCCGCAAGGTCGTGCCGTGCTCGCGGAAATAGCGTTTCTGGACCCGGCGCGCGTCGCCGGGCTCGAGCGACAGCAGGTCCTGGATGAAGGCGCTCATGCGCGCGTCCACCTGGGAGAAGAGGTTGCAGGAGGCCGGATAAAGGGTGTTGTCCAAGTCGAAGATCCAGGTCTCGACCCGATCGGGATCGATCTCCGCGGGCCCGACCGCTTTTCCGGGCTGGTTAGCGCCGCTCATGGATGGAGCCCCATCTCCCAAAACCCCGCCTCGAGGCGGGTGGCCGCGCGGAAGGTGGCGGCGAGGGACCGCCAGCGGGGGCTCCCTTCGGTAACGACCCCCGCGCGGCGCTGGGCGACCCGGTCGAGTTGCGCGATCGCCGAGCGGGCCACCGCCTGATACTCCTCTCCGGCATAGGTCTCGACCCATTCCCGGTAGGGGTTGTTGGAGAGGCCTGGCCCGTGCTCGGCCATGAGCCGCGCGCCGACCTCGCCATAGCCCACCACGCACGGCGCCAGCGCTACCAAGAGGTCGAGCAGGTCGCCCGCGAGGCCGCGTTCCAGCACCAAGCGGGTATAAGCCATGTTGGCCTCGGCCTCGGGCACGGCCATGAGGGCGTCTTCGTCCAGGCCCCAGCGGGCGCAGAAGG
>JAUVQB010000429.1 GCA_030598385.1 Alphaproteobacteria bacterium
ATCGAAAAGATTGGCCGCACGTCGATCACCGTGGCGATCGAGGCCTGGGCCTTGCGCGGGCGCCTCGGCGAGCGGGCGCGGGTGACCGAGGGCCGCTTCGTGTTCGTCGCCATCGGCGAGGACGGGCGGCCGCGCCCGGTGCCGCCGGACGAGGCGGAGGAGGAGGCATGAGCGCATGGGCGAAACCGGGCCTTGCCGCGCTGCTGCTGTGGGCCGGCGCGGCGGTGGCTGGCGAGGCCGACGTGGTCGAGGCCGAGGCCACCCAGGAGGGTGCCGGGGCTTGGCGTTTCGACGTGACCGTCGCCCACGCCGACGAGGGCTGGGACCACTACGCCGACAAGTGGGAGGTGCTGGCGCCGGACGGAAGCCTGCTCGGCACCCGCGTGCTGCTGCATCCCCATGTCGGCGAACAGCCCTTCACCCGCTCGCTCGGCGGCATCGCCATTCCCGCGGGGATCGACCGGGTGATCCTCCGCGCCCACGACAGCGTACATGGCCTCGGCGGCGGCGAGACGACCGTCGAGCTCGCGCGGTGAGCGCGGCTGTTAAGCTCGGTGCACTCGATCCAGGCGGTGGGAATTAGGACGCTCAAAGAAAAACGGGCCGCCCGGAGGCGGCCCGACCGACCGGACCCAGCCTCTCTACTGGCCGGGCCCCGTCCGAGGTCGCTGGTTCACGCCGAGTAGTACATCTTGAACTCGACCGGATGGGGGGCATGCTCGAAGGTGAAGATCTCCTCCCATTTGAGCTCCATGTAAGCCTCGAGCTGGTCCTTGTCGAACACGTCGCCGGCCAAAAGGAACTCGTGGTCTTCCTCGAGCGCCTCAACCGCCTGGCGCAGCGAGCCGCAGACGGTGGGCACGTCGTGCAGCTCCTCGGGCGGCAGGTCGTAGAGGTTCTTGTCCATCGGATCGCCCGGATGGATCCGGTTGCGGATGCCGTCGAGGCCGGCCATCAGCATGGCGGCGAAGGCCAGATAGGGGTTGGCCGTCGGGTCGGGGAAACGCACTTCGACCCGCTTGGCGTTCGGGCTGGCGCCGTAGGGAATGCGGCAGGCCGCCGAGCGGTTGCGCCCGGAGTAGGCCAGCAGCACCGGCGCCTCGAAGCCCGGGATCAGGCGCTTGTAGCTGTTGGTCGTCGGGTTCGCGAAGGCGTTGACGGCCCGGGCGTGCTTGACGATGCCGCCGATATAGAACAGCGCCTCTTCCGACAGACCCGCATAGCCGTTGCCGGCGAACAGCGGCTTGCCGTCCTTCCAGATCGACTGATGGCAATGCATGCCCGAGCCGTTGTCGCCGGCCACGGGCTTGGGCATGAAGGTCGCGCTCTTGCCGTAGGAGTGGGCGACGTTCTGCACCACGTACTTGTAGATCTGCATTTCGTCGGCGGAGCGCACCAGGGTGTTGTATTTAATGCCGAGCTCGTGCTGGGAAGGCGCCACCTCGTGGTGATGCTTCTCGACGGTGAGGCCCATCTCGGCCATGACGGTGACCATTTCGGCGCGCAGGTCGGTGCCGGCATCGACCGGTGGCACGGGGAAGTAGCCGCCCTTGATACCGGGGCGGTGGCCCAGGTTGCCTTGCTCGAGGTCGCGGCCCGAGACGTAGGGGCCTTCCTCGGAACTGAAGCGGAAGAAGGTGTGGTGCATGTCGGTGGCGAACTGCACGTCGTCGAACACGAAGAACTCGGCCTCCGGCCCGAACATGGCCGTCTCGCCGATGCCGCTGGACTGCAGATAGGCTTCCGCCTTGCGCGCCGTGGAGCGCGGGTCCCGGTTGTAGGCCTGGCCGGTTTCGGGCTCCAGGATGTCGCAGAACAGCACCAGCAAGGGTTGGGCGGCGAAGGGGTCCATGACCGCCGTGCCGCAGTCCGGCATGAGGCACATGTCGGACTCGCTGATGTCCTTCCAGCCGGCGATCGAGGAGCCGTCGAACATGACGCCTTCGCTCAGGCAGTCTTCGTCCACGACGCCGGCGTACATGGCCAGGTGCTGCCATTTGCCGCGCGGGTCGGTAAAGCGGAAGTCGACGTA
>JAUVQB010000018.1 GCA_030598385.1 Alphaproteobacteria bacterium
ATGCGCTCGCGCATCGCCCGCAAGGTCTCCGGCGTGATGGCATTGTCGTTGAAGATCCGGCTCTCGTAGAGCGCCACGCCGTCCTGCCGGACGATCCGGCGGAACTCGTGCTCCATGGTCTGATCGCTGGCGAGGACGATCAGGCCGATCGCCGCGCGCTCCGCGATTCCCTCGTCGAGCCGGGACGGCAGGACGCCGAGGTCGAGGTAGCTTTCGCTGTGTGCGCTTGATTGTACGTGGCTCATGGCTTTCTCGCCTCCTGGCGCGGCACTCGTCAGTTCAGGATCATGCCGTCGAGCGGGATGGCCGCTTCTTTGCCGGCGATCAGGTCCGCCGTGATGCGCGCCGATCCATGGGCCATGGTCCAGCCCATATGGCCCTGGCCGCAGTTGAAGTAGAGGTTTTGATATCTCTTGCGCCCGAACAGCGGCGTGCCCTCCGGGGTCATGGGGCGCAGTCCGGCCCAGGGCTCGGCGCTGTCGTAGTCGCCGCCCTCGGGATAGAGCTCCTTGGCAACGGACAGCATGAAGTCGAAGTCGCTCGGCTGGTGGCTGGTGGCGTATCCCGAAATCTCCGCGGTCGCGGTGAGGCGCATGCGGTCTCCGAAGCGGGAAATGGCGATCAGATTTTCCTCGTCCACCGCGCCGATGGTGGGCGGGTGCGGGTGGTTGCCAACGGGAATCGTCATGGAATAGCCCTTCACCGGATAGATTGGCAGGCCGACGCCGATGTCGCGCGCCAGGATGGGGCTGTGGTTGCCGAGCGCCAGGACGTAGGCGTCGGCGCTGAAATCTCCCTTCGCGGTGGTAATGCGGGCGACCCGATCCGCCTCGGTTTCGATGCCGAGAATCTCGGTCTCGTAATGAAATTCAGCGCCCTTTTGCGCCGCGTGACTCGCGAGGCCTTGGGTGAACTTGCAGCAGTCGCCGGTTTCGTCGCTCGGGCAGTAGATGCCGCCGGCGATGCGGTCCTTCGCCGCGGCCAAAGACGGCTCGAGCTTGACCAGGGCGTCGCTGTCGAGGACCTCGATCGCCTGACCGTCCTCGGCGAGGATCTGCATGTGAGCGACCCCGCGTTCCAGCGACTCCGCGCTGCGATAGAAAAAGACGATGCCGCGGTCGATGCGATCGTAGTCGATGTGGCAGTCCGCCAGCGTTTCGTGCAGCACCGCTTGCGAATAGAGGCAGAGCCGGTGCTTGCGCAGGGTGTTGATGCGCGCTCGCTCGTGGGTGCATTGGCGCAGGAACAGGAGCGACCAGGACCATTGCTGGAGATCGGCGCGCGGGCGAAAGCGCAGCGCTTGGTTCTTCGACAGGAGCGACTTCAACAGGATCAGCGGCGCCGCTGGCGACGACCAGGCAAAGGCGTGGCCGGGCGCCACCATGCCGGCATTTCCCCAGCTCGTCTCGAGCCCCGCCGCCTCGCGCCCTTCGAGGACGACAACTTCGTGGCCGTCCTTGATGAGCTCATAGGCCGTGGTCACGCCGACGACCCCAGCGCCCATGACCAAGACCCTCATGTCACCCGGCCCCGCATCGCTCCATCCTTGGGTCCCACCGGTTCCGACTATGACCGGATGGCATCATACGCCAATCGGCTGGTCCTGTGTGACGACGCCATCGAAGCCAATACTAACCGCCTTTCGGCCCGTCGATCCGGCCGTCTATCATCTGGAGAATGCGCTTGAGGTCTCCGGTCGCCAGGCCGAGGGCCTCCATGTGATGCACCGTGTTGCGCAGGTATTCGATGCCCGGGCCACTCACGCCGACGCCTTCCCGGATGAGCTCGGCGGTCGCCTCCAGTTCCAGCTCGCCGGTGTATTGATGATGCGCGCGGTCGACGACGAAGCTGGCCGCGCGGACCTCGCCGTCGGGCGTCGCGACCCGGACCCAGCGCGGGATGTAGACCTCGGTGACCAGCTCGCGCTCGTAGAGGTAATCCATGACCTCGCTGGCCTCGCCCGCCGGGACGCGGAAGGCAAGGCCCTCGCAGGAGCCGCCCCGGTCCAGGCCCAGCACCAGGCCGGGGCGCTCGGGCGTGCCGCGGTAGACATGGGAATAGATGCAGAAGCGCCGGTGGAAGCCATAGAGCCGCCCGCGGCGCACCTCCAGATGCGGAAAGCCCGGGTTCCACATGAGCGACCCGTAAGCGAAGACCCAGATGTCCGCGCCGGGGTGGAGGCGCAGCCGTGGGGCCGATGGCTCGCCGGGCGAGGCGGATCGGCGGATCGTACGGTTCGAGCGCATGCACCTGTCGCTGCTGGTTCTCCTATGACGCGATCCTAGCCGAGCCTGGCCCCGCTGCAAGTTCAGCCTGCGTCCACGACAAACGGGCGCCGACCTGCCAAGATCGCCGCGCCATGCGCACTCGCTCCCTCGTTGTCGGCCTGTTGACGGCAATTGCCCTCGTTGCGGGGGCCGGCGGCGGTTACTGGGTCTGGTGGGCCGGGCAGCTCGAGCGCGGCATCGCCCAGTGGCGTGAGCTGCAACGTCTGCGCGGTTTCGAAATCATCTATGACGGCCCGGCGATCGACGGCTTTCCGCTCGCCCACGAGGCGCGCTTCGACGCACCGGCGATCCACTGGCCGGACGGCCCAATTTGGCGAGGCCCGGCGCTCAGCGCCCGGGCCGCGCTCTGGGATCCGGCCACCATCGCCATTTCCTTTGCGGGCCGCCACGTCGTGGAGCGCCTGAACGCGGGCAGGTTGGGTGCGATGACCCTCGACAGCCGGGAGGCCGACGGATTGCTGCGGCTGCGTGCCGACGGCCGGCTCGAAAGCGCCGATGCGATCTTGCTGGGACTCGATGTCCTGGCCGAACCCCTCGGCCGCTTCGCGAGCGAAAGTTTGCATGTGTCGCTCACCCCGGACTACAGCCCGGAAACGGGATTCGTTGCCGGCCACGCTTTCGCCGTCGAAACCAGCGAGGTGCAGGTCCCGGCCGCCCTCGCCGCGCCCTTGGACCCCACGGCTAAATGGATCCGCGCGGTCGGCCGGCTGGACGGCGTCTTGCCGCAAGACGTGCCGCTTCTGGCTCTTGCCGCTTGGCGTGACAACGGCGGCGCCTTGACCCTGGAACGGGTCGAGGTCGAATGGCCGCCCCTTGGGTTGAGTGCGAACGGGCGCCTCACCCTGGACGACCAGCTTCGGCCCCAGGGGCAGCTCGCCGCCCGCATCGCCGGATTGCCGGAGCTGCTCGACCGGCTGGTGGCGAGCGAACTGATGACCGCTCAGCAGGTCACCAACATCAAGCTGGGGGTTCTCGCGTTCTCCGGCGAGCGTGACGACAAGGGCCGGCCGGTGCTGGCCGTGCCGCTTATTCTTCGCGCGGGCGTGCTTTCTCTGGGGCCGTTTCCTCTGGCCCGAATTTCTCCCGTTCTCTAGTGTCGAAGGTGCCGGCCTGATGGGCTTCGATGACGCCGGCCCGGATCTCGCGGGTGCGGCGGAACAGGGTCTCGAGCACCTCGCCCTCGCCCCAGCGGATGGCGCGCTGCAGGGCCGTGATGTCCTCGTTGAAGCGCTGCAGCATTTCCAGCACCGCCTCGCGGTTGTTGAGGAAGATGTCGCGCCACATGATGGGGTCGGAGGCGGCGATGCGGGTGAAGTCGCGAAAGCCGCTGGCGGAGAATTTCACCACCTCGGCGCGTTCGCTTTCCTCCAGGTTGGTGGCCGTGCCGACGATGGTGTAGGCGATCAGGTGCGGCAGGTGCGAGGTGATCGCCAGCACCTTGTCGTGATGCGCCGGCTCCATGAACTCGATGGTCGAGCCGCAGGCTCGCCACATGGCGCTGACCTTCTCGATGGCCTCGCCGTCGGTTCCGGGCGGCGGTGTCAGGATGCACCAGCGATCGTCGAACAGCTCGGCGAAGCCGGCCTCGGGCCCCGAGTGCTCGGTGCCCGCCACCGGATGGCCGGGCACGAGATGAACGCCGTCCGGTAGCTGCGGACCCACGTCGCGGATCGTCGCCTGCTTGACCGAGCCGACGTCGCTGACGATCGTCCCCGGCGCCAGGTGCGGCCCCATCGCCTCGGCCACCTCGGCGTAGGCGCTCAGCGGGGTGCACAGCATGACCAGGTCCGCGCCCTCGGCCGCTTCGCCGGGATCTTCGAACATGGCCTCCGCCAATCCCAGTTCCAGGGCCTTCGCCCGGGTCGCCTGGGATCGGGCGCAGCCGACGATCGAGCGAGCCAGTCCGTGGCGCGCCGCGGCGCGGGCCAGGGACGAGCCGATCAGGCCCATGCCGATAATCGCCAGGCGCTCGAACAAAGGATTCGCGGTCTCGCCGTCGCCGCTCATGCGACGAACTCCGCCAGGGCCGCGACCACCGCGCGGGTTTGCGCTTCGGTCCCGATGGTCACCCGCAGGCAGTCCGGCAGGCCATAGGCCGCCATGCCCCGCACCAGGATGCCGCGCGCCTTCAGCCAGGTAAGCGCCGTGGCCGCGTCGTGGCCGTTCTGCCCGGGAAATCGCAGCAGCACGAAGTTGCCTGCACTCGGCCGCGGATCGAGGCCCAGGGCGGCGGTTTGCTCGCGGAACCATTCCAGCCACTGGGCGTTGTGGTCGCGGGATCGTGTTGCGTGGCCCCGGTCCTCGATGGCCGCCACGCCGGCTGCCAGGGCGGGCGCCGTCACGTTGAACGGCCCGCGCATCCGGTTGAGCACGTCGGCCACCTCGGCCGGGGCGTAGGCCCAGCCGAGACGCAGGCCCGCCAGGCCGTGGATCTTGGAGAAGGTGCGCGTCATCACCACGCGATCAGAGGCCTCCACCAGTTTGGCCCCGTCCTCGTAATCGTTGCGCATCACGTATTCCGCATAAGCGGCATCGAGCAGCAGCATCACATGGCCGGGCAGGCCCTCGACCAGGCGCTCGAGCTGCGAACCGCTCAGGCAGCTGCCGGTCGGGTTGTTGGGATTGGCGAGGCACAGGACCCGGGTGCGCGGCCCGGCCCGGCCGATCAAGCCCTCCAGGTCGGCGCTCAGGTCGCGCTCGGGCACCGCGACGGGCGTGGCGCCGGCGGTTTTGGCGGCGATGGCATACAAGAGGAAGCCGTGGGCGCTGTAGAGCACTTCGTCGCCGGGTCCGGCATAGGCGCGGATGAGCAGCGAGATCAGCTCGTCCGATCCGTTGCCGCAAACGATGCGCGCCGGGTCCAGGCCGTGGCGCTCGGCGATGGCACGGCGCAGCTCTTGCGCGCCGCCGTCGGGATAGCGGTGCAGGCCTGCCGAGAGCGCCGCGTAGGCTTCCTGTGCGCGCGGGCTGGCGCCGAGCGGGTTTTCGTTCGATGCCAGACAAGTCGGCTCGGCAAAGCCGGGAGCTGCCGCTTCGCCGCCCACGTAAGGGGCTACGTCGAGAATCCCCGGCCGGGGCGTCAGCGACATCCCGCCCGCTCCGGCCCGACGTCGGGAGCCAGCTCGTCCACGGAAAGCGGAACGGCATAGCTTCCGATCACCCAGACCTGGCCGATCGGAGAGTTCTGCTCCTCGGCGAGGCGCAGCACGCGGGGGTCCTTCGCCTCGAGAAAACCTTCCACTTCGACCAGCACCCAGGGGACTTTGCCCCTGGCCGACCAGTTCTGCATGTCGACCACGTGGAAGTCGGCTCGAGTGAGCGCCTCCCGCAAGCCGCCGCGCGATAGCTGGGCGGTGTTTTCGGCGACCAGGAAGCCACGGTCCCGGTCGCTGGCTTCCGGCGGCGCCAGGGCGATGGCGAGCGCCTCCAACCCCTCGAAGCGGTGATCGAGGGCGGCGAAAGGCAGGCGGGCGATGATCTTGGGCACATCCGGGCCGTTGCGGACCAGGTTGCGCCACCAGGGATCGGCTTCCTCGCCTTGCGGCAGCGGCAGCACGCCGACCGTGGCGTGACCGTCGCTGACGGCGCGCAGCACCCCGAGGACGGTCTGATGGGCGCTGATCGGACGCTCGGCGCCATACTGCGCACGGGCGAGCGTTGGCAACCCGTCGTGGCCCATCTTCTCGGCATAGACCGCGACGGCGTAGGGCCCTTCCAGCGCGGTCATGGCCGAGATGATCTCGCGCCAAATACTCACCAGAACGGCCTTGGGGAGGGGACCCTTATGGCGCGCCACCAGGCGGCGGAGGATCCGCGCCTCGCGCCCGGGACGGATAAAGGGCCCGCCCTCGCCTTTGACGTGGCCGATCTGGTCGGCCAACGCCACACGGCGCATCAGGAGATCGTGAACCGCAACGTCGATCTCGTCTATATCGCGGCGCAGATCGTCCAGCGAAGGAATGTCGGCAGTCATGGTGTCTATGGTGTAAGGCTCGCGAGGGCTAAGGATTAATCTGTGACTTCGCCAAAAGCAAAGAAAACCTGGACCAGAGGAAAGCGTTGACAGGCGCCTCTCTGACCCCCTAGCTATCGGCTCTTCGCGCTGGGGCCAAGGCGGAAAGCCTGATGAATAAACAAGACCTTGCAGAGAGTTGGGCGGCCAAAGTCCAGACCCTGCCGGGCGAGCGGGTCGAGCTCGGCCGCGGCGAGCCGCTGAGGCTCGACTGTGGCGTCGAGCTGGGCCCCTTCACCATGGCCTACCAGACCTATGGGAGCCTCAACAGCGAGCGCAGCAACGCGATCCTCGCCTGCCACGCGCTCACCGGCGACCAATACCTCGCCGGAGCCCATCCGATCACCGGCAAGCCCGGCTGGTGGGACATGATGGTCGGGCCTGGAAAGCCGCTCGACACCGAGCGCTACTTCGTCATCTGCGCCAACGTGCCGGGCGGCTGCATGGGCAGCATCGGCCCGCGCGAAATCAACCCGGCGACCGGCGAGCCCTGGGGGCTCGGCTTTCCGGTGATCACCGTGGCCGACATGGTACGCGCGCAGATGCTCCTGCTCGATCATCTCGGGATCGAGCGGCTGTTTTGCGCGCTCGGCGGCTCCATGGGCGGCATGCAGGTGCTGCAACTGGCGGCGAGCTATCCGGAGCGCATCTTCGCGGCCGTCCCGATCGCGGCCTCGGCCCGCCACACGGCCCAGAACATCGCCTTCCACGAGGTCGGCCGGCAGGCCATCGTCGCCGACCCGAACTGGTTCGACGGCGAATATTACCGGCACGGCAAGGTCCCGAGACGCGGCCTGGCGGTTGCCCGCATGGCGGCCCACATCACCTATCTCTCCGAGGCGGCCCTGACCCGCAAGTTCGGCCGGCGCTTGCAAGACCGCAGCGACGTGACCTACGGCTTCGAAGCGGATTTCCAGGTCGAGAGCTACCTGCGTCATCAGGGCTCCAGCTTCGTCGACCGCTTCGATGCCAACTCCTACCTCTACATCACCCGGGCGATGGACTATTTCGACCTGGCGGCGGACTATGGCGGCATTCTGGCAAGCGCCTTTCAGGACACCCCGGTCCGCTACTGCGTGATTTCCTTCACCGGCGACTGGCTGTTTCCGACCTCGGAGAGCCGGGACCTGGTGCGTGCGCTCAACGCCTCCGCCGCCGACGTGAGCTTCGTCGAGATCGAAAGCGACAAGGGCCACGACGCCTTTCTGCTCGAGGAACCGGAGTTTTGGGGCACCCTCAGGGGCTTCCTCTTCGGCTGCGGCGAGCAACTGGGGCTGACCGCGCCATGAAGCCGCGCGACTTGCGGGTCCGGCGCCAGGCCGCCAAGATCCGCGCCGATCTGCTGCTGATCGCCGACATGGTAGAGCCCGGTGCCCGGGTGCTCGACATCGGCTGCGGCGACGGGGCGCTACTCGAGCATCTGGTCTTCGTCAAGCAGGTCACCGGCCGCGGAATCGAGCTGAGCCAGGAAGGAGTCAACGCCTGCGTCAGCCAGGGCCTCAGCGTCATCCAGGGCGACGCCGATACGGACCTTACCGACTACCCCGCCGGAGCCTTCGATTACGCCATCCTCAGCCAGACCCTGCAGGCGACCCACGATCCGCGCCACGTGCTCGAGCAGCTGGTGCGGATCGGCCGGCGCGCCATCGTGTCGTTTCCCAACTTCGGTCACTGGCAATCGCGGCTCTACCTCGTGTTTCGCGGCCGCAGGCCGGTGACCGACGCCCTGCCGGCGTCCTGGTACGAGACGCCCAATATTCATTTCTGCACCATCCGCGACTTCTCGGTGCTTTGCGGGGAGGTGGGAGTGACCGTCGAGCGGGCGCTGTCGCTGGATGCGCGCGGGCGCACCGCGTCGCAGCAGTCGCTGCGCCTGGCCAACCTGCTGGGCCAGAGCGCGCTCTTTCTCCTGCGAAAAACCTAGCTGGTGGGCTGCCGCGGCAGGCGCCGCACCACCTGAGGCAAAGGGACCACGACAGGCCGCCGGCGGCGCGTGACCTTTTGCGCCGTCATGCTCGGCGAATAGAGCTGCTTGCCGGCCTCGACCAGCTCGACCCCGGCGAAACGCGGAAACCAGCGGGTGCCAATACGCTCCCAGGCCGCCGCCGAGCGGAGCAGGGCCCGCGATCGGGTCGGCGGCACAAAGAGCGCGCCGGCGCTACGCGTCGGCGTGAACATGTTGGCGCGCAAGAGCTTCGAGAGCTGCGGCTTGCTGTAGGGATAGCCCGACCCGAAGGGCGTGCGGTCCACCCGGGCCCAGATTCCGCGCCGGTTGGGCGCCACCACCAGGACTCGCCCGTCGCCGGTCAGGACCCGCCAGATCTCGCCCAGCAGCGACGCCAGCCCCTCGCTGCTCTCCAAACCATGCACCAGCAACACCCGGTCAACCGAATAGTCGGGCAAGGGCAGTTCCGTTTCTTCGCTGAGCGCCACGGCCCACGGCCCCTCGGGGGGCCAGTGAAGCACTCCTTGGGCCGCGGGCATGAAAGCAACCACCCGCTCCGCTTCGCCCTGAAAGTGGCGCAGATAGGGCGTCGCGTAACCCAGGCCGAGCAGGCTGAAGCCACTTAGATCGGGCCACATGGCGCGGATGCCGCGCCGGACCATGTGTCGCGCGACCTGGCCGAGGCGCGTCTCGTAGAAATCCCGCAAATCGACGACATCGGTGTACATGGGGAAAGAGTCTAGACCAAATCGAGAATCGGTGGAACCGACGGGTTACCCGCGATCCGGTATCGCTCTAGCACGCGAGGGGTTACGGTTTGACGAATGGAAACAGGGCGGCCGAGGTGAGGCGGCCGCCCTATCTCATCTCAAAGAGCCGTCTGGCTCGAGTGGCCTGAAATCAGGTCATATATTGGCCGCCGTGGATGGTGAGCGTCGAGCCGGTGATAAAGCCACTGTCCTCGCCCGCCAGGAAGACCACCGCGCGGGCGACCTCCTCCGCCTCGCCCAGCCGCCCGACCGGGATCTGCGGAATGATCTTGGAGTTCAGCACCTCTTCCGGCATGGCGCGCACCATCTCGGTGGCGATGTAGCCCGGGGCGACGGCATTCACCGTGATCCCCTTGAAGGCGTTCTCCTGGGCGAGCGCCTTGGTGAAGCCGATCAAGCCCGCCTTGGCCGCCGAATAGTTGGACTGGCCCATCTGGCCCTTCTGGCCGTTCACCGAGGAAATCGAGACGACCCGCCCGTAACTGCGCGCGCGCATGCCCTCGATGACGCCGCGGGTCATGTTGAAGAGCGAATTGAGGTTGGTGGTGATCACCGCGCCCCAGCTCTCCGCGCTCATCTTGTGGAACATGCCGTCGCGGGTGATGCCGGCGTTGTTGACCAGGACCTCGACCGGCCCCAGGTCGGCCTCGACCTGGGCGATTCCCTTCTGGCAGGCATCGAAATCGCCGACGTCCCACTTGTAAACGGCGATCCCAGTCGCGTCCTTGAACTTGGCCGCCGCTTCGTCATTGCCGCCGTAGGTGGCGGCGACCTGATAGCCGGCGTCTTTCAACGCCTTGGAAATCGCCTCGCCGATGCCCCGGGTGCCCCCGGTCACCAGAGCTACGCGTGCCATGCCTTAACCCTCCTCTTGGTGCTGTCGAGATCCGCGCCGTCAGTCGCGCGCCACGCACATGGCGATGCCCATGCCGCCACCGATGCACAAGGTCGCCAGGCCCTTCTTGGCGTCCTGCCTTTGCATCTCGTGGAGCAGGGTGTTCAGGACGCGAGCGCCCGAGGCGCCGATCGGGTGGCCGAGGGCGATGGCGCCGCCATTGACGTTCACCTTCGCCGGGTCCCAGCCCATATCCTTGTTGACGGCCAGGGCCTGGGCCGCGAAGGCCTCGTTGGCTTCGACCAAGTCGAGATCGTTGGCGGTCCAGCCGGCCCGCTCCAGCGCCAGCGTACTGGCCGGAATCGGCCCGGTGCCCATGACCGCCGGATCGACGCCGGCGGTGGCCCAGGAGACGATGCGGGCAAGCGGCGAGACGCCGCGCTTTTCCGCCAGATCGGCGCTCATCAGCACCACCGCGGCGGCCCCGTCGTTGATGCCGCTGGCGTTGCCGGCGGTCACCGTGCCCTCCTTGTCGAAGGCGGGGCGCAGCTTGGCGAGGCTTTCAGCCGTCACGCCTGGCTTGGGATGCTCGTCGGTGTCGACCGTGACCTCGCCCTTGCGGGTCTTGATGGTGACCGGCGTAATCTCGTCGCCGAACTTTCCCGCGCCCTGAGCGGCTTCGGCCTTCTGCTGGGAGCCGGCCGCAAAGGCGTCCTGCTCGTCCCGCGTGAGCTGCCACTGACGCGCCACGTTCTCGGCCGTATTGCCCATGTGGTAGCCGTTGAAGGCGCACCACAGCCCGTCCTTGATCATGGTGTCGATGAACTTGACGTCGCCCATCTTGGTGCCGTTGCGCAAGTGCGCCACATGCGGCGACTGGCTCATGGACTCCTGGCCCCCGGCCACCA
>JAUVQB010000194.1 GCA_030598385.1 Alphaproteobacteria bacterium
GGCGCTCGCCGGCATCGGCTGTCACTACATGGTCCAGTGGATGGACCGCGACACCGAGACCTTCACCCAGATGGGCGGTGAAGGCGCCAACTGGGTCGGTCAGGCGCCCTTCTCCGATGTAAAGCACGTGTTCGTCAACCTCGGCGACGGCACCTACTTCCATTCCGGGATATTGGCGATCCGCGCCGCCGTCGCCGCCCACGTGAACATCACCTACAAGATCCTCTACAACGACGCCGTGGCCATGACCGGCGGCCAAGGCATGGATGGGCCGCTCGATCCGGCCATGATCACCCGCCAGGTCTATGCCGAAGGGGCAAAGCGCATCGTCGTGGTGAGCGACGAGCCCGAGAAGTACCCCGGGGACACCGAGTGGGCGCCGGGCGTCAAGGTCGAGCACCGCGACCGGCTCGACGCCGTGCAGCGCGGCCTGCGCGAGGTCGAGGGCGTCACCGTGCTGCTCTACGACCAGACCTGCGCCGCGGAGAAGCGGCGGCGGCGCAAGCGCGGGACCTATCCGGACCCGCCCAAGCGCGTCTTCATCAACGAGCTGGTCTGCGAGGGCTGCGGCGACTGTTCGGTCCAGTCCAACTGCCTCTCGGTGGTGCCCGTGGAGAGCGAATACGGCCGCAAGCGGGCGATCGATCAGTCGTCCTGCAACAAGGACTTCTCCTGCCTCAACGGTTTCTGCCCCAGCTTCGTCACGGTGCATGGCGGGCGGCCGCGGCGGCACAGCGCCGTGTCGCAGGACGGCGCCGACCTCCCCGATCTGCCCGAGCCCAAGATTGCCGAGCTGAACGCGCCCTACGGCATCCTGGTGACGGGTGTCGGCGGCACCGGCGTGGTCACGATCGGCGCGCTCTTGGGCATGGCGGCCCATATCGAGGGCAAGGGCTGCAGCCTTCTCGACATGACGGGCCTGGCGCAAAAGGGCGGCGCGGTGGTCAGCCACGTGCGGCTCGCGCCTAAGCCGGAAGACCTCCATTCCGTCCGGCTCTCGGCTGGCGGCGCGCAGCTCGTCCTCGGCTGCGATCTGGTCGTGGCCGCGGGCTTCGAATCCCTCTCCAAAGTCGAGGCCGGCGAAACCCGGCTCATCGTCAACTGCCAGGAAACGGTGACCGGCGATTTCACCCGCAATCCCGATTACCACTTCCCCGCGGAGCAGCTCCGCCGGCTCATCGCGGACACCGCCGGCCCCGACGCCGTGGACTTCCTCGATGCGACCCGCCTGGCCACCGCGCTGATCGGCGATTCCATCGCCACCAACCTCTTCGTGCTCGGCTACGCTTGGCAACAGGGCCTGGTGCCGGTAAGCGAAGCGGCGCTGATGCAGGCGATCGAGCTCAACGCGGTCGCGGTCGAGAACAACACGCGCGCGTTCCGCTGGGGCCGCGCCGCGGCGCACGATCTCGCCGCCGTCGAAGCGGTGGCGGCGCCGCGCCACGAGGTGCGCGCCCACCACCTCTCCCAGAGCCTGGAGGAATTGGTCGAACGGCGCGTGCGCTTCCTCACCGGATACCAGAGCGCACGCTACGCTGCCCGATACAGCAACCTGGTCGAGCGGGCGCGCCAGGCCGAGACCGACAAGGCCCCGGGCTTGAACGGCTTCGCCAACGCCATCGCCCGCTATTACTTCAAGCTGCTGGCCTACAAGGACGAGTACGAAGTGGCGCGGCTCTACGGCGACCCGGCCTTCCATCAGGCCCTGGGCGAGCAGTTCGAGGGCGACACCAGGCTCGAGGTCCATCTGGCCCCGCCACTTCTACCGGGCAGCGACCCGGATGGCAGCGCGCCGAGGAAGCGAGCATTCGGGCCCTGGATCTTCACCGCCTTCCGGTGGCTCGCCAAGTTCAAGGGCCTGCGCGGCACCCCGTTCGATCCCTTTGGCCACACGGCGGACCGCAAGCGCGAACGGGAGCTGATCGTCGAATACGAGGCACTGATCGAAGAACTCCTGGCCGGCCTCGGCCACGACAACCACGCGCTGGCCGTGGAACTGGCCGCGATCCCCGAGCAGATCCGCGGCTACGGCCACATCAAGACGGCCCACCTCGACGACGCCAAGGCCCGCGAGGCGCAGTTACTCGCCGCTTGGCGCAATCCGGAGACCGCGCAGACCGCCGCGGAATAGCCGACCGAAAATCCCATCATGGCAAATGCCCGCGAGGCTTCTCACGGGCGCCCGGAGCGGGTATAGGAACGGGCATGAAACGACACATCCTCTGTGTGGTCCACGACGACGGGCCGAAGGACGACCGCGCCTCCGGCTTCCTCGCCGAGGCGGGGCACGAGATAGACTGGGTCTGCCCGGCCGACGGCGAAGCCTTGCCGCCAGTGGCGGACGGTTTCGACGCGGCGATCGTTTACGGCGGCGTGCAGTCGGCGAACTCCCACGACGAGAACGACTACATCCGCCGCGAGCTGGATTGGATCGGCGAATGGGTCGCGCGGGACAAGCCCTATCTGGGCCTCTGCCTGGGGGCCCAGCTTCTGGCCCACAGCCTCGGGGGAAAGGTCGGGGCCCATCCCGAGGGGTTGCACGAGCGCGGCTTCGTCGAGATCCATCCGACCGAGGCCGGACGCGCGGTGCTGGACCGCCCTCTGCACGTCTATGGCGCGCACCACGAGGGTTTCGAGCTGCCGCAGGGCGGCGAGCTGCTGTTCACCGGCGGCACCTATCCCCGCCAAGGATTCCGACATGGCCGCAACGCCTTCGGCCTCCAGTTTCATCCCGAGTGCACACCCACGATGATGGTGCGCTGGCTGGACCTGGACGAAGACAGGCTCAAGAAGCCGGGCGTCCACAGCCGCGAGCGGCAGATGGCCGATTCGACACGCTACGACGAGCCCATGGCGGATTGGTTCACGGCGTTCCTCGATCGCTGGGTGGCGGACGAGATCTGAACTGCAGTGGCCGCCGGCTAGACCGACGATACAAGAAATGAAGAAGGGAGGCGCGAGATGGCGGACAAGGTGGCACTGGTGGTCGGCGCGGGGCCCGGCTTGGGCGCGGCATTGGCCCGACGCTTCGCGGCGGGCGGCTATGGCGTCGCGGTGGCCCGGCGCAAGACCGACGATATCGCGGCCCTGGCGGAGGAAATCGGCGGCAAGGCCTACGCCTGCGACGCCGCCGATCACACCTCGGTCGCGGCCCTGTTCGCCGGCGTGACGGCGGATCTCGGCACGCCGACCCTGGTCTCCTACAATGCCGGCGCCTACAGCCCCGGCAGCGTGTTGGAGATCACGCCTGAGGAGTTCGAGCGCTGCTGGCGGATCGGCTGCCTCGGCGGCTTCAACGTGGGCCAGGCGGCGGCGCGCGGCATGGTCGATTCTGGCGGCGGCACGCTCCTCTTCACCGGCGCCACGGCGGCCCTGCGCGGCGGCAAGGGCTTCGCCAACCTGGCGGTCGGCAAGTTCGGCCTGCGGGCGCTCGCCCAATCCATGGCCCGCGAGCTCGGGCCCCGGGGCGTGCACGTCGCCCACCTCATCATCGACGGCCAGATCGCCAGCGACCGCCCCGGCTACAGCGAGGCGGAGCGCGGCGAGGACCAGGTCCTCAAGCCCGCGGCCATCGCCGAGACCGCCTGGTTCCTGCACAGCCAGCAGAAGAGCGCCTGGACCCAGGAGCTCGACCTGAGGCCGTATGTTGAAAAGTGGTGAGGCGTCGGGCCGCCGCAGATGGGGTGGCGTACTGAGTAGCTAGCCCTCGAGGCCGAGGGCTAGCTTATAGAGGTCGAGCAGGTGTTCCTGGGCGTGGCGGTCGTCGCGGTCCAGCTTCCTGAGGCGGATCACCTGGCGCATGGTCTTCACGTCGAAGCCGGTCGACTTGGCCTCGGCGTAGACCTCGCGGACGTCGGCGGCGAGCGCCGCCTTCTCTTCCTCCAGCCGCTCGATGCGCTCGATGAAAGAGCGCAGGCGCTCCGCGGCAATCCCCCCAACTTCGGCCATGACCTCTCCCAGCCTCAAACAGCACTCAAATATGAAACGAAAGAGCGCCCGGCAGGCTCATCGATCGGGCGCCGGGCGCGAAGGCGAAGCTAGCGGGCGGGACCCCAGATAGCAATGGGCGAAACGCCAAC
>JAUVQB010000090.1 GCA_030598385.1 Alphaproteobacteria bacterium
TGCCCTCTTTACCAACGCACGCGGCGGCATCTTGGACGACCTCATGGTGACCAATCTTGGCGATCGCCTGTTCGTGGTGGTCAACGCGGCGTGCAAGGCGGCGGACATAGCGCATTTGCAATCCAGCCTACCCGCCGATTGCGCGCTCGAGGTTCTCGTGGATCGCGCGCTCCTGGCGCTTCAGGGGCCGGCGGCGGCGAGCGTGCTCGGCCGCCTAGCCCCCGAGACCGCCACCCAGGCCTTCATGGCGGCGGCCGAGGTGGAGATCGAGGGCGTCGGCTGCCTGGTCTCGCGCTCCGGCTACAGCGGCGAGGACGGCTACGAGATTTCCATGCCGGCCGAGGCCTCGGAGGCCATCGCGCGGCGGCTGCTGGCCGAGGACGAAGTGGCGCCCATCGGCCTTGGGGCGCGGGATTCGCTGCGCCTCGAGGCCGGCTTGTGTCTCTACGGCACCGATCTCGATGAAGACACCACGCCGGTTGAGGCCGGGCTCGTCTGGGCGCTGTCGAAGGCGCGCCGCGCCGACGGTGCGCGCCCAGGCGGCTATCCCGGCGACGAGGTTATCCTCGGGCAACTGGCCATCGGCGCGCCGCGCCGGCGCGTCGGCTTGAAGCCGGAAGGCCGGGCGCCGGTGCGCGGCGGTGCCGAGCTGGTGGACGACACGGGCCGCCCGGTCGGATCGGTCACCAGCGGCGGCTTCGGGCCCAGTGTGGGCGGGCCGGTCGCCATGGGCTATGTTGAGACGGCCCTCGCCAAGGAGGGCACGGTTTTGAATGCCCTGGTGCGCGGCAAAGCCCAAGCCATGCAGGTGACCCGCCTGCCATTCGTCAAACCAAATTACTACCGCGGCTAAGCGACAGAAGGGGGCAAGACCATGAGTGACATCAAGTTTAGTGAAGATCATGAATGGATCCGCATCGAGGGTGACAGCGGGGTGGTCGGACTCACCAATTACGCCCAGGAGCAGTTGGGCGACATCGTCTTCGTGGAGCTGCCCGACGTCGGGAAACAACTGGCCAAGGGCGATGAGGCGGCCGTCATCGAGTCGGTCAAGGCGGCCAGCGAGCTCTATGCCATCGTCGGCGGCGAGGTCACCGAGGTGAATGAGGGCTTGGGCGATGACCCGGCCCAGGTGAACAGCGATCCCCTGGGCGGCGGCTGGTTCTTCAAGATCAAGATTGGCGACGCCGGCGAGCTGGACGGGCTCATGGACGAAGCCGCCTACAAGGCGTTCACGGCGTCCCTGGAATAAAGAACGATATTCGCCAGGCGAAAGCGAACGCCTGGACGCGGTATGAGACCTGGGAGGAGATGAAGCCATGACGGCCAAAGAGCGGACACTCGTTGATTTGGAGATGCGAAGCGATTTCGTGCGCCGCCACAATGGGCCGGGCGAGGCGCAGATCGGCGAAATGCTGTCGGCGCTGGGCCTGGAGTCCCTCGATGAGCTTATCTCCAGAGCGGTGCCGGACTCGATCGTCGACGGGGAACCCCTGGATCTGCCGCCGATTATGAGCGAGCGGGCGACGCTCAGTTACCTGCGGGAGATGTCGGAGCGCAACCGTGTGTTCATCTCGATGATCGGCATGGGCTACTACGGCACGGTCATGCCGAAGGTGATCCTGCGCAACGTGATGGAGAACCCGGGCTGGTACACGGCCTATACGCCCTACCAGGCGGAGGTCAGTCAGGGCCGCCTGGAAGTGCTGCTCAACTACCAGCAAATGGTCATGGATTTGACCGGCATGGAACTGGCCAACGCCTCCCTGCTGGACGAAGCCACCGCGGCCGCCGAGGCCATGGCCATGTCCAACCGTGTCTACAAGGGCAAGTGCAACCGCTTCTTCGTGTCCACGGACTGCCATCCGCAGACCATCGCCGTGGTGCAAACCCGGGCCCGGTCCATGGGTTTGGAGGTGATCATCGGCGATCCTTTCGAGGAGCTGTCGGAGCACGATGTCTTCGGCCTGCTGCTGCAGTATCCCGGCACCTACGGCGATGCCCGCGATTTCCGCGCTCTGGTGGAGCAGGCGCACGACCAGGGCGCCCTCGTCACCGTGGCGAGCGACCTCCTGGCGCTCTGTTTGCTGACGCCGCCGGGCGAGTGGGGCGCCGATATCGTGGTCGGCAGCAGCCAGCGCTTCGGCGTGCCCATGGGCTACGGCGGGCCTCATGCCGCCTTCTTCGCGACCCGCGAGGCCTACAAGCGCTCCACGCCGGGGCGGCTGATCGGTGTCTCGGTCGATGCCCAGGGCCGCCCCGCGTTGCGCATGGCGCTGCAGACCCGCGAGCAGCACATACGCCGCGAGAAGGCGACCAGCAACATCTGCACGGCGCAAGTGCTGTTGGCCGTGATCGCGGCCCTCTATGCCATCTATCACGGACCCGACGGGCTCAAGATGATTGCCGGCCGGGTGCACCGCATGACCCAGATCCTGGCCGAGGGACTGCGCCGGCTCGGTTACGAGGTGGAGACCGAGGCCTTCTTCGACACCATCGTCGTGCGGACGCCCGGCCAGGCCGCCCGCATCGCGGCAAAGGCCCGCGAATCCCGCATCAATCTGCGCTTCATCGACGCCAATCGGCTCGGCCTATCGTTCGATGAGACGGTCAAGCGGGGCAATCTCCAGGCGCTCTGGCGGGTCTTCGCCACCAAGGCGGATCAGCTTCTCGATATCGATCGCCTCGACACCGAGGTGGAAGACTGCATTCCCGAGGCGCTCAGCCGCTCCAGCGACTTTCTGACCCACCCGGTGTTCCAGCTCTATCACGCCGAGACCGAGATGCTGCGCTATCTGCGCTGGCTGGCCGCCAAGGACGTGGGTCTCGACCGCTCGATGATTCCGCTCGGCTCCTGCACCATGAAGCTCAACGCCACCACCGAGATGATTCCGGTGACCTGGCGGCAGTTCAGCGCCATGCATCCCTTCGCGCCGCTCGACCAAACCCAGGGCTATCAGCAGCTCGCCGAGGAGCTCGAGGAGATGCTCTGCGCGGTGACCGGCTTCGATGCGATTTCGTTTCAGCCGAACGCGGGGTCCCAGGGTGAATATTCCGGCCTCCTGGTGATCCGCAAGTATCACCAGGGCCGGGGCGAGGGGCACCGCGATGTCTGTCTCATACCGGCCTCGTCCCACGGCACCAACCCGGCCAGCGCCCATCTGGCGGGCTTGCGCGTTGTCGTCGTCGACTGCGACGAGCTGGGCAACGTCGACATGGGCGACCTAAAGGCCAAGGTGGGCCAGCATGCCGACAATCTCGCCGCTCTGATGATCACCTATCCCTCGACTCACGGCGTCTATGAAGAGGCCTTCGTCGACATCTGCAAGCTGATCCACGACAACGGGGGCCAGGTTTATTTCGACGGCGCCAACCTCAATGCCCTGTTGGGCATCTGCCGGCCCGGCAAGATCGGCGCCGATGTCGCCCATTTGAACCTGCACAAGACTTTCTGCATCCCGCATGGCGGCGGCGGCCCCGGGATGGGCCCGATCGGCGTTGGCTGGCATCTGGCGCCTTACCTGCCGGACCATCCCCTGGTGTCGGGTGTCAACCCCGCCGCCGGTCCGGAGGGCACGATCGGCACGGTTTCCGCCGCGCCCTGGGGATCGGCCTCGATCCTGCCGATCACCTGGGCCTATATCGCCATGATGGGCGCCGACGGCCTGAAGAAGGCGACACAGCTCGCGATTCTGAGCGCCAATTACATCAAGCACCGCCTCGCGCCGCATTACCCGGTGCTCTACACCGGCAAGAACGGCATGGTGGCCCATGAGTGCATTATCGACCTGCGGCCGCTCAAGGAATCGAGCGGCATTACCGTCGACGATGTGGCCAAGCGCCTGGTGGACTACGGCTTCCACGCGCCGACCATGTCCTTTCCGGTGGCGGAAACCCTGATGATCGAACCGACCGAAAGCGAAGCCAAGCGGGAGTTGGACCGGTTCTGCGACGCCATGATCCAGATTCGCCAGGAGATCGCCGAGATCGAATCGAATCAGGCCGATCCGGAGGACAACCTGCTCAGGAACGCGCCCCACACCCATCACCTGCTGCTCAAGGGGGACTGGACCAAGCCCTACACCAAGGAACAGGCCTTCTTCCCGCTGGCGGCCTTGCGCGAGGACAAGTACTGGCCGCCGGTGAGCCGCGTCGACAATGTCTATGGCGACCGGCACCTGGTGTGCGCTTGCCCGCCCATGGAGGCCTATCGCGACGCCGCGGAATAGCCCGCTGCGATGGGCCGCATCGCGCTGCCTGCCGCAGTTTTGGGGAACGTCGCGGCGCTCAGCTCCCGGCCAGTTGGGCGGCCGTCTGCATGCAGACCACCACCACCGAGCCCTTGGCGAGCGCCCGCCAGGCGACCCAGCCGCCGTAGTTGTTGGCGCTGCGCCAGATGGCGACGGCGATGAAGGCCGCATAGAGCAGGGCGACAATGCAAATCGGGATCATGAGCGGCGAGTGGATGAAGGGCGACCTGAAGGCCGTCAATAGGATGACGGGGGACAGTAAGGCGATCAGAAGCACGCCGCCGTAAATCCAGGCCGTCCGCGCCAGAGGCACTTGACCGCGCCAGAGCGCCATCACGATTTTCATCTCCTCCTCCTCGCATCGTTGCCGAACACACAGGGGACGCCAGTCTGCGTGCCAAGACGTTAACGGAGGGTTAGGGCAGGGCCTGACGGCTAGACGGCATGCTCAGCGCGCCACCAGAGCGCGCTTTACGGCCAGGGCGAAGAGGGCGAGGAGGCAGGGAAATCCGACTTGCAGGTGGGTCGGTTCGGCGACCAGGGCGGTGATCACCGGCGCCAGCCAGGCGACGGCCAGGATCTCCCGTTCGCCGCGCCGCCAGCCTTCCTGGTGGGCGTGCCAGGCGATGAGCGCGATCGGCACCGCGAGCAGGGCCAAATCGTGGTCGTTAAGATGGGGCGAGACCAGCAGCGAGCCGCTGGTCAGCACCGCCGCGGCGAGCGGCAGCGGCACCGGCCGCCACCACACCAGGGCGACCGTCACGGCCGCGCCGAGCGCCATCGCGGCCTGGGCCGCGTAGGCCCAGTCGACGGGAGCCCCGAGTAGGCGCAAGGTGGCGAAGAGGCTCGGCATCTTGGCCCACGGAAGGCGGCCGTCCTCGAGTACCGCGGTGGCAAACTCCAGATTGGCGAAGAATGCCAGCCAGTCCTGTGCCCCGAAGGCAAAAAGCGAGACCGCCGCGAAGGCCAGGGTGGTGAGCGTAGCCGCGGCGAAGGCGGTCCAGTGACGCCCGAAAATCAGCGCGATCGGGATCAGCAGGCCGAACTGCGGCTTGCAGCTCAAGAGGCCGATTAGGATGCCGGCCAGGACGGGTCGCCGGCCCAGCAAAAGCATCGCCGCGCCGAACAGGGCCGCGACCATCAGGCCGTTCTGGCCTTGGGCCAGGTTGAGCAGGGTGCCGGGGAAGGCCAGCGCCAGCATGAGAGTCTCCGGCGCCGGCGCCAGCCTCCGGATCACGGCCACGAAGGGGACCAGCCAGACGAGGAACCAGAGGAGATAGCTCCAGATGAACGGCACCAGCGCCAGCGGCAACACCACCAAATGGAAGGTCGGCGGATAGGACCAAATGAATTGGGTATCGAGATCGGGAATGGCGAGCCGGCCGGCCTCGAGAATGCGCTCGGGCTGGTAGGAGGCCTCGGCCTCTCCCTCGAGCGCGAGCGTCGAGGCGCTCCAGAAGCTGACGAAGTCGTAGCCGAGCGGCTTGCCCTCGACATCCAATCCGACGTTGGATTGGACCACCCAGTAGCCGGCGATCATTGCGAACGCCACGAGGAACAGCCAGGGATAGGCCTTGAGGCGCCGCTTGTTGAGCCAATGCGGGCGGGAAAGTCCGGTCGGGGCGGTGTGCCTAGGAGGCGCTCCTCCCATCACGCGCCCACGGCGGCGGAGGCCGGCGAGCGGGGCTGGGCGGCGGCGAAGGCTGTCTCGCCCTCCCATCCGGCGATCAGGGGATTGGCGTAGTGGTTGGGCGAAACCAGGGCCTCGACCTCACGGAGCGGCAAGGCGGCGGCGACCGCCTCGATGGTCGCACGGCCGAGGCGCGGGTCCGCCTCGACGAAGGGGCCGCCGTCGACGTTGAGCCGCGGATGGCATACGGCTTCGTCGGGGGAGAGCGCGCAGTCGACCAAGAAGGCCGTTAGCTGGAACACCGACGGCAGGATGCGCCGGCCGCCCGACGCGCCGAGGGCGAACCAGGGCGCGCCGCCACGGGTAACCAGGAGCGGGCACATGTTGGAGAGCGGGCGCTTGCCGGCGGCGATCGAGTTGGGGCGGCCGGGGGTCGGGTCGAACCACATGACCCCGTTGTTGAGGAGAA
>JAUVQB010000132.1 GCA_030598385.1 Alphaproteobacteria bacterium
CGGGCGCGCAGGCGCATCTTGATCGGCCCGTCGGCCCGCCCGTTGATCATCTGCTGCAGATGGGCGTTGTCCGCCCCATCGATTTCGCTGGTCGGCCCGGCCCAGAGGATGCGGCCCTCGTGAATCATGAACAGGTGATCGTAGTGCCGGCGCGCGGAATCCATGTCGCTGGTGATGCAGAACGCCGTTGCCCCCAGCTTGTCCACGGCGTTGCGGACCATGGCGTTGATCCGGTTGGTGGTGATGGGGTCGAGGCCGGCCGTCGGCTCGTCGAGCAGCAGGAGATCCGGGTCGCCGGCGATCGCCCGGGCGATGCCCACGCGCTTCTGCATGCCGCCGGACAGGTCGACGGGGTAGAGGTCGGCCGTATCCGGGGTCAGGTTGACCATGGCGAGCTTCTCGAGCGCCACCTCCTTGGCCCGCGCGCGCTCGAGGCGCTGGCGGTTGATCAGCTTGAAGGCGATGTTTTCCCAGACCGGCAGGCTGTCGAACAGGCCGCCTTGCTGGAACAGCATGCCCAAGGTCTCGATCAGAGCCGTTCGCTCGCGGCCCCTGAGGCCGGTCATCTCCCGTCCGCCGACCTCGATGGTGCCGCTGTCCGGCGGGTACAGGCCAGCCAGGCATTTCATCAGCACCGACTTGCCCGAGGCCGCCGGGCCGATCAGCACCGAATTCTTGCCCGCCGGAATGGCCAGGTCGATGTCTTGCAGCACGCGATTGTCTCCGAAGGCCATGCTCAGGCCGGAGACGCGGACCTTGATTTCTTGGTGGGCGATCTCCTGGCTGGCGGTCATGGGGTCGGGGCTCGGTTCAATAGGGACAGTCGCTGCGCCCGCAAGAAGTGGCGCCGCGGGCCGCTACATAGGCCCCGCACTTTGGGCATTCAATTAAATCCTCGGTTTCGCCGCCGGCCTTGGCACCGCCCTTGCGGCCGCCGACCCAGTTGCGCAGTTGGTCGCCGAGATTGCCGCTTTTTGCGCCGCCGCCCCTTACGCCGTCGGCCTTCGCCTCCGCGTCGCGCGCCTGCTGCAGCCGGCCGACGAATTTGAAGCCGTACCAGACCGCCCCGATAACGGCGGCGAGGACCAGGAGTTTTTGGATAGAGAAGCCGAGCATGGAGAGGGACTGAGTGTTTCCGCTTCGCGAGGTCACTCGCGCCAGCACACCCCCCCTTCCGACCACCCACGGCATCGTACGCTAGGGGTGGTCGGGAGGTGGAGTGGGCTGGCGCCGATCAATTCGAACCCGTTCTAGGAGCGTGGCGGCGGACGGTCAAGCGGCGCTGAGGGAAATATCAGAGCCCGTAGCGCGCCCAGAGGACGCGTTCTTCGGCGGCCTCGACCAGCGCGTGGGCGGAGGCCGCCAGATCGGGGCCGCCTATTCCGCTGCCGGCGAAGCCGAACGGGAGGCGCAGGCGGCGCGGGCCGTCGATCACCTTGAGGCGCACCTTTTCGCCGAAGCGCGCCCGCATGACCTGGCGCAGCTCGCCGAGGCCATCGACCAGACCCAGCTCCAGCGCCCGCCGGCCGGTCCAGAACTCGCCATTGAACAGCTCTTCGTCCTCGCCCTTGAGGCGTTCGCCGCGGCGCGCCCGGACGTAGTCCTTGAAGCCGCCGTGGATGTCGGTCTGGAGCGACTTCAAGCGTTCGACATCCTCGGGCTGCTCGGCACGAAACGGGTCCAGCATGGATTTCCGCTCGCCGGCGGTGTGGATCCGCCGTTCGACGCCGATCCGGCTCAAGAGCTCGGTAAAGCCGAAGCCGGCGGAGATCACCCCGATCGAGCCGATGATCGAGGACTCGTGGGCATAGATCTCGTCGGCGGCGCAGGCGAGCCAATATCCGCCGGAGGCCGCAACGTCCTCGGCGAAGGCGATTACCGGCACCTCCTTCTCCTCGGCGAGCGCGCGGATGCGGTCGCCGATCAGGGCCGATTGGACCGGAGATCCGCCCGGCGAGTTGATGGCGAGCGCCACCGCGCTGAGTCGCGGCGTCTTGAAGGCGCGCTCGATCAACTGGGCCTGAGAGGCCAGGTTCAAGCCGCGTCGGGATCGGCCAAGGCCGCCGATTATGCCGGCGAGCCGGAGCACGTTGACCACCGGCGGCGGTTCCTTGAAGCGGCCCAGCGGCAGGTGGCGCAGGAGTGAATAAGGGTCCATGACGGTCAAATGTAGGAACTTGCCGGCGGCTTGCCAACGGTTTAGCTATGCCACGGCCCGACGGCGGGCGATTACGGCGGGCGATTAGAGCGCGAGGCCGTGACCTTCGCGCAGCACCCGTTCGGCCGCCGTCGTGAAGCGGCCGTCGGCGGTGTGCAGCACCAGGCCCGCCGCCAAGGTGAGCGGCACGCGGACCCCCTTGCGGGCGCGGACCAGCACCCGCCGCGCCGCCTCGCCCGGCTTCGGCCAGAGCGGAAAGACGATGATGCCACCCGCCCGGCCCCGAAGGGCGGCCAGCAGATCGTCGAGCCGGTCGGCGCGGTGGATGAAGGTCACCGAGCCTTTCTGCCTGACATGGGCGAGCGCTGCCGCGACCCAGTCGTTGAGGCTCGCCCTGGCTTCACGGTTCGCTGTGGCCTTGGCGGGGTCCGGCGCTGCCGCCATTCCGGCCCGGTGATGGGGCGGGTTGCAGATGACTTCGTCGAAGCCGTTCCGGTCGGTTGAGATATCGCTCAAAAGGACGGGGTGGGCGATGTCGCCAACCACCACCTCGAAGCGGTTCGCCCAACCATTGAGCGCCGCGTTGTCGCGCGCCAGGGCCGCCAATCGAGGCTGCAGCTCGAGCCCGGTCACCTGGGCCGCGGGCAACCTCGCCAGCAGGCACAACGCGGCGGCGCCGACGCCGCAACCGAGATCGAGCACGGATGAGGGCCCGCCCGCCTGTCCGCCCCCCGGATTGCCCCCGGGTACCGCCGCAGCGAGGAAAACCGGATCGATCGCCGCCCGATAACCGTCGGCCGGCTGTCGCAAGCGGACCCGCCCGTCGAGCAGCCGGTCCTCCGTCACCTCCGCGGCGGTCGCAGGCCCGGTCATTCCGGCAGCTCCTCCCCGGCCTCGCTCAGGATGCGGCGCGCGCGCTGGTAGTCCTCGTCCACCACCGCGAGGCGGCGCGGGATGGCCAGCGCCGAGCCCTCGAGCACGCTGGTGTGAGTGTCGAGTACCAGGGCCTCGATCCCGGCGTCGGCCAGGAGCGCCGTCAGCCAGCTCAGCTTCACCATGTCATTTGTCCTGAGCAGTTCCCTCATTTCGGCCCTCGATATGCCTCCGATCAAGCCCGTCCGCGCCGAGGCTTGACGTGACCGCAGCCTTGACGCCGGCCCGCGGCTCCCTATGCTGCCAAGCCTTGGCCCACTTTTCCAAGCCAAAACAGGATTTTGGCGCTATAGTCGGGTGGGAGTGAGGCCTGGATTGGGGTCAGGTCAGAGGAAGAGGGGGCGGATTTCTTGGCGATTGCCGACGTCCAACGCGTGTCGGAGCCGGCGCTGCCCAATGGGTTGGCGCAATTGACCGCGCTTACCCGCGAAGATTTGCAGGCGGTCAACAAGATCATCCTCGAGCGCATGCAATCCGAGGTGGCGCTGATCCCGCAACTGGCCGGTCACGTGATCGCCGCCGGCGGCAAGCGCCTGCGGCCCATGCTGACACTGTCTTCGGCCCGGCTCTGCGGCTACCAGGGCCGGCGCCACATGGCGCTCGCCGCCTGTGTCGAGTTCATTCACACCGCGACTCTGCTGCACGACGACGTGGTCGACGAGAGCCATCTGCGCCGCGGCCTGGAGACGGCGAACTCGCTCTGGGGCAACAAACCGAGCGTGCTGGTCGGCGATTTCCTGTTCAGCCGAGCTTTCCAAGTGATGGTCCAGGACGGCTCGCTGGAGGTTCTGAAGATCCTGTCCGATGCCTCGGCGATCATCGCCCAGGGCGAGGTGGCACAGCTCATCACCGCCAACGACACCGAGACCAGCGAGGCGGACTACGTGGGGGTCATCAGCGAGAAGACGGCGCCCCTGTTCGAGGCGGCTTGCCGCATCGGCGCCGTGGTCGGTGAACGACCCTCCGCCGAGCAGGAGGCGCTCGGCCGCTATGGCCGCAATTTCGGCATTGCCTTCCAGTTGGTCGATGACGTGCTGGATTACTCCGCCCGCCAGGCGGATCTCGGCAAGACCGTCGGCGACGACTTCCGCGAGGGCAAGATCACCCTGCCGGTCGTGTTGGCCTTTGCCCGGGGCAGCGAGGAGGAACAACGGTTCTGGCGCCGTTGCCTGGAGGATCTTGAACAACGCGACACGGATTTGGATCGTGCGCTCGGCCTGATGGATCGGCACTCTGCATTGGACGACAGCCTGGATCGGGCGCGTGCCTATGGGAACGATGCCATCGACTCCCTGAAGCTGTTCGAGGACAGCCCCTATCGCCGGGCCATGATCGAGGTGGTCGAGTTCTGCATCGAGCGGGCCTATTAAAGCGGTATGAACGGCACGATTTGGCCTTTGTAAAGATTTCGTTAACCATAACCAACGCAAAATCGCGAGCCTCCCCTGGACCACGAGTCAGGTGGAAAGACACCAGAGTGAGCGCACCTAAGGTTCCATTCCTCATCAAGGGTCCGTCGTTTTCGACCGGCACGGCCGGAGAGGCCGAAATCGACGAGTTCCGCGCCGCCTTATCAAACGCGGACGCCGTGGCGTTCTTCGATTACTGGCTGGCGAGGTGCTCGCAGGCCGGTATCCCCGGGAAGGCCGATATCGATCCGATCGAGCTTCCCCGGTTGCTGCACGCCATCTACATCGAGGAGTGGGACAAGGAATACCGGCAAAGCCGGATTAGGCTGGCCGGCGAATTTCACCGCGAAGTGGCGGGCTTCAACGTTCAGGGCTTGAGCGTCGACGAGCACGCCACGGGCGAAACGAGCCGAATTTGGAAGCAGTGCGACCAGCTCAACTTCTTCGATTTGCGTCCGACGTTCTGCGGCTATGACCTGGGGCACGTAAAGAAGTCGTTCCGCTATCTTGCCGATCTCACCCTGCCGGTGCGCGCCGGGCCGGACGAGGTGCTCGCCTTCGGGTTCATTTGGCCGCTCGAGATGTGAGCGGGTGTTCGCGGACACATCGCCGAGACGCACTCGAGGTTTCTGGTCTAATACCAAGTCTTGATGATACTGACTCATAGGGACGTCTTTTCAGAACTTTCGGCTAGGAGCCCGATGCGCCGCGATGCGGGGCATCGGAAGGGTCGGGCGACGCGGTCCGAAAGCTC
>JAUVQB010000302.1 GCA_030598385.1 Alphaproteobacteria bacterium
AAGCGCCTGCGCTCCACGCGGTTGGGACAGAACTGACCTTGGAGAACATAGCTCACCGTCGATTCGAACTGTCGGCCGATATGGCTCAGCTGTCAATGATGTCGGTAGATGAGAGCCGGCGACGACCCCAGCCCAAGCCCAATCCTGTGGGGACTGCGTCCTTGCACGCATACGCCTCTTGCGCTCCCATAAATTGGGGCTGGCTCGCCCCGGTTTTGGTTTAACATGACGGCATCTGATTAAGAGTTTGCAAAGGAATCGGGGACCGCGCCCATGACCGGACAGGAGTCGGAGGCCAAGGCGGTGCTGGCGGCGGAGGCGCTCTGCTGGCGCTGCCCGTCCGATCACTTCACCTTCGAGACCACGGAGGAACTCGAGGCGCTTTCCGAGGTCATCGGTCAGGATCGCGCCGTCGAGGCGATTCGATTCGCCATCGGCATGCGCCAGTCGGGCTACAACCTCTATGCCCTGGGGCCGGAGGGAGTGGGCAAGCACATCGCCGTACGCCGTTTCCTCGAGGAGCAGGCGAACCAGGAAATGGCGCCCCCCGACTGGTGCTATGTCAGCAACTTCAAGGACCGGCGCGAACCGCGCGCCCTTCAGCTGCCGGCCGGCCGGGGCAGCCAGCTGAGCGAGGACATGTCGAATTTCGTCGTCGATCTGCGCGACGCCTTGCGCAACAGCTTCGAGAGCGACGAATACCGGACCCGGCGCAAGGTGATCGAGGGGGAGTTCAAGGAGCGGCAGGAAGCCACCCTGCAGGCGGTCGAACAGGAAAGCCGCGCACAAGGCATGGCCCTCATGCGCACGCCCATGGGTTTCGCCTTCGCGCCGACCAGCGACGGCGAGGTCGTCTCCCCGGAGGCGTTCCAAAAGCTTCCGGAGGCCGAGCGCAAGCGCGTCGAAGGGGTTATCGAGGCCTTGCAGGAAAAGCTGCAGGAGGTCTTGCACAAGGCGCCGGTCTGGATGAAGGAAACGCGCGAGAAGCTGCGTCAGCTCAATAATGAAACGGCGCTCTTCGCGACCGCCCATTTGATCGACGCCCTGAAGCAGCGCTATTCGGACATCTCCGCCGTCCAGCGGTTTCTCGACGAGGTGCGCGACGACGCGGTCGAGCACGTCGAAGAGGTCGTCGCCGAGGGGCCAGAGCAAAAGGGCGAGCGTAGCGCCGGGCCGTTCGGCGACGGCCACCCCATCCTGCGCCGCTACGGCGTGAACCTGATCGTCGACAACGCGGAGAGCGCTCACGCTCCCGTCATCTACGAGGATGATCCGACCTACGATCGGCTGCTCGGACGCATCGAACACCGTGCCGAAATGGGAGCGCTGCTCACCGATTTTAACCTCATCCGCGCAGGCGCGCTGCATCGCGCAAGCGGGGGCTATTTGATTCTCGATGCACGCAAGCTGCTCACCCAACCAATGGCCTGGGAGGCCATGAAGCGCGCCTTGTTCGCGGGCGAGGTGCGAATCCAGCCGCCAGCCCAGGCCCTGGGGATGTTGAGCACCGTCTCCTTGGAGCCCGAACCGATCCCGCTGGACATCAAGGTCGTGATCATCGGCGATCGGATGATTTACTACAGGCTGGCGCAGCTCGACCCGGAGTTTCAACGCCTATTCAAGGTGGCGGCCGATTTCGACGAGCAGATTCCGCGCAACGAGGAGAACGACCAGCTCTATGCGCGCCTCGTCAGGTCCTTGACCGACCGGGAGAACCTCAAGCCGTTCGATCGCGGCGGCGTGGCGCGGGCCTTGGAGTTCAGCGCGCGGGCCGCGGGCGACGCGGAGCGCTTCTCGATGGACATCGAACGGCTCGCCGACCTGTTGCGCGAGGCGGACCATCTGGCCGGCAAGGCAGGCCAACGGGTGGTCGGCGCCAATGCGGTGGCGCAAGCTGCCGACGCGCAGATCTACCGGCTCGACCGGATGCGCGAGCGCCTCCAGGAGGACATCGAGCGCGGCACCGTGCAGATCGACACCGAGGGCGCCAGGGCCGGCCAGATCAACGGCCTCTCCGTGATGAGTCTGGGCGGCTTCGCCTTCGGCCGGCCGAGCCGCATCACCGCCCGCATCCGGATCGGCAAGGGCGAGGTGGTCGATATCGAGCGCCAAGTCGAGCTCGGCGGCCCTCTGCACAGCAAGGGCGTGCTCATCCTCAGCGGCTATCTCAGCGCCCACTACGCCAGCGACCGGCCGCTGTCGCTGTCGGCCAGCCTGGTGTTCGAGCAATCTTATGGCGGTGTCGACGGCGACAGCGCCTCGTCCGCCGAACTCTATGCACTCATTTCCGCCATCGCCGAGGCGCCGATCGACCAGTCGCTCGCCGTGACCGGCTCGGTCAACCAGTACGGCGAGGTGCAGGCGATCGGCGGCGTCAACGAAAAGATCGAGGGATTCTTCGATCTCTGCGCCGCGCGCGGCCTGACCGGCCGCCAGGGCGTCTTGATTCCGGCCAGCAACGTCAAACATCTCATGTTGCACCGCCGGGTGGTCGAGGCGGCGGAGCAGGGACAGTTCCGCATCTTTGCGGTGAAGACCATCGACCAGGGTTTGGAGATCCTGACCGGCCAACCCTCGGGCGTGCGTGACACCGATGGCCGGTTCCCGGATGGCGGCGTGAATGCCCGCGTCGAGGCGCGCCTGATCGAGCTGGCCGACAAGCGGCGCGCCTTCGGCCGCATGCCCGGAACCCAGGGCGAGGGCGAATGACGGCCCACTGGAGGACCCGCAGGAGGAAGCGCGATGATGGCTGAGCAGTCCGTCTACCGGCGCCGGGTGCTGGTGGCGCTCGACCCTTGCGAAGTGGACCCGGCGGATTTCGAGGCCTCGGCGAGGCTCGCGGCTGGTCTCAATGCGGAGCTGGTCGCCCTCTTCGTCGAGGACTCCGGCTTGATCGCCGCGGCGGACCTGCCGGTCACCCATTTGATACCGGCCGGCTGCCGGCAGCTGGCGGCGCTCGACGCCGCCGCCATGCGCCGCGCCTTTCGCGTCGCCGAAGGTCGCGCCCGCGAGCATCTCTCCAACGCCGCCGAACGTTGGC
>JAUVQB010000303.1 GCA_030598385.1 Alphaproteobacteria bacterium
ACAAGCGCTCCATGACCCTGGATACCAAGAGCGATGCCGGCAAGGCGATCCTCGAGAAGCTGATCAAGGCCTGCGATGTGCTGGTGGAGAACTTCGCGCCGGGCGCCATCGACCGCATGGGCTTTCCTTGGGAAAAGATCCAGGAGCTCAACCCGCGCATGATTTATGCCTCGGTCAAGGGCTTCGGGCCGGGCCCCTACGAAGACTGCAAGGTGTACGAGAACGTGGCCCAGTGCACCGGCGGTTCGGCCTCGACCACCGGCTTCGACGACGGGCCGCCGCTGGTGACCGGCTCGCAGATCGGCGATTCCGGCACCGGCCTCAATCTCGGCCTCGGTATCGTGACCGCGCTCTACCATCGCGAAAAGACGGGTCGCGGCCAGCGGGTCCTGGCGGCCATGCAGGACGGCGTGCTCAACCTGGCGCGGGTCAAGCTGCGCGATCAGCAGCGCCTGCAGCACGGTCCGCTCACGGAGTATCCGCAGTACCCGAACGGCACCTTCACGGACGAATGCCCGCGCGCCGGCAACGCTTCGGGCGGCGGCCAGCCGGGCTGGGCCGTCAAGACAAAGGGCGGCGGCGCCAACGACTATATCTATGTCATCATCCAGCCCCCGGGCTGGGCCGTATACATGCGGCTCTGCGGCCGCGAGGAGCTGATCGACGATCCCGAATGGGCCACGCCCGAGGCCCGTCTGCCGAAACTCGACCAGTGCTTCGCGCTCATCGAGGAGTGGACCATGACCAAGGAAAAGTTCGAGGTCATGGAGATTCTGAACGAGCGCAACGTGCCCTGCGGGCCGATCCTCTCGATGAAGGAATTGGCCGACGAGCCGTCGCTCCGGGCGACCGGGACGGTGGTCGAGGTTGATCACCCGACCCGCGGCAAGTATCTCACCGTCGGTCAGCCGATCAAGCTGTCGGACTCGCCGGCCGACGTGCAACGCTCGCCCCTGCTCGGCGAACACACCAACGAGATTCTGGGCGACGTGCTTGGGCTTTCCGAAGAGGAGATCGAGGCGACCTGGGCCTCGGGCGCGCTCGGTCAAAGGGCGTCGGCGGCAGCCGAGTAAACACCCGGTTTTTACGCAATCAGAAACACCCCGATAGGCGGGCGGGGGAAGTGGGAGGTCTCAAAATGCGCATTGTCGTCCACGGACAGCAGGCCTTCGGGCGGGCTGTTCTCGAGCGGCTGGTGGAACGGGGCGAGGATGTCGTCGGAGCCTTCTGTGCGCCCGACCGCGAGGGCCGGCCCGACGACCCGCTGAAAGAGTTTGCCCTGGAAAAGGGCCTCACCCTTCATCAGCCGGCGTCCTGGAAGACGGACGAGGCGGCGGCGCTGATGGGGTCCTTCGCGCCGGATCTGTGCGTCATGGCCTATGTGACTCTCTTCGTGCCGCAGCCCGTGCTCGACGCCCCCAAGCTCGGCACCATCCAATACCATCCCTCCCTGTTGCCTTTGCACCGCGGACCCAGCTCCATCAACTGGCCGATCATGCAGGGCGAGACCAAGACCGGTCTCACCATCTTCTGGCCGGACGAAGGGCTCGACGAGGGCCCGGTCCTGCTGCAGAAGGAGGTGAAGATCGCAACGGACGACACCCTCGGCAGCCTCTACTTCAATCAACTGTTTCCAATGGGCGTGGCCGCTATGGTCGAGGCGGTCGATCTGGTGCGCGACGGCGTGGCGCCGCGGGTCGAGCAGGATCACAGCCAGGCGACCTACGAAAGCTGGTGCCGCAAGTCCGACGCCGAGATCGATTGGTCGAAGCCGGCCCTAGAGGTCTACAACCTGATCCGCGGAACCAACCCGCAACCGGGTGCTTGGACCATCGTCGGCGGAAACGAGCTGAAAGTCTTCGATTGTAGTCCGGCCGAAGTGAGCGGCGCGGCGGGCGAGGTCGCGGCCATCTCGGAAGAGGGCTTCACGGTCGCCTGCGGCGAGGGCGGCCTTCTGGTGCGCCGGGTGCGGCCGCATGACGGCGGCAAAGTCCCGGCATCCGAGTATGTCTCCGGCGCCGGCTTGGCCGTCGGGGCTCGGCTTGGCACGGGGTGAGGAGGGCAAGGGACGATGGTAGCGAGTGACTTAGAGATCGCGCGTGCGGCGCGGGTAGAGCCGATTGTTGATATTGCTGGGAAGCTGGGGATTCCTGGGGAGGCGATATCGCCGTTTGGTCACGACAAGGCGAAGGTTTCTCTGGAGTTTTTGGAGTCTTTGTCGGATCGCCCGGACGGCAAGCTGATCCTGGTGACGGCGATCACGCCGACGCCGGCGGGCGAGGGCAAGACGACGACCTCGGTTGGCTTGACCGACGGCTTGAACCGGATCGGCAAGCGTTCTCTGGTGTGCCTTCGGGAGCCGTCTTTGGGGCCGTGCTTCGGGATCAAGGGCGGGGCGGCCGGCGGCGGCTATGCGCAAGTTGTGCCGATGGAGGACATCAACCTGCACTTCACGGGGGACTTTCACGCCATCGGCACGGCGCACAACTTGCTGTCTGCGCTGATCGACAACCACATTTACTGGGGCAACGAGCTGGGCTTCGACAACCGTCGGATCGCCTGGCGCCGGGTTGTGGACATGAACGACCGGGCGTTGCGCTCGATCGTGAGCTCGCTGGGCGGCGTGGCGAACGGCTTTGCGCGCGAGGACGGCTTCGACATCACGGTGGCGTCTGAGGTGATGGCGATTTTCTGCCTGGCGCGGGACTTGGTCGACCTGGAGGAGCGGCTTGGCGAGATCATCGTCGGCTACACCCGGGAGCGGGCGCCGATCCACGCCCGGGAGCTGAAGGCCCATGGGCCGATGAGCGTTCTGCTGAAGGACGCGCTGGCGCCGAACCTGGTGCAGACCTTGGAGAACAACCCGGCCTTCATCCACGGCGGGCCGTTCGCCAACATCGCGCACGGCTGCAACTCGGTGATCGCGACCAAGGCGGCGCTGAAGCTGGCGGACTACGTGGTGACGGAGGCGGGTTTCGGGGCGGACCTTGGGGCGGAGAAGTTTTTCGACATCAAGTGCCGCAAGGCGGGGCTTCG
>JAUVQB010000154.1 GCA_030598385.1 Alphaproteobacteria bacterium
GCCACCGGAAAACCGAGCGCTTCGGCCGCGGCGGGCGCCGACGCGGCATCGGCCAGGCGACCCTCGGGCACTGGGATGCCGGCGGCGGCCAGCCGCTGTTTGCCCTTCCATTCGGTGAGGTCCTCGATGTCACCAATAGAGGAATCGATCCGGGAGAGCCCGAGCGCGGCGGCCTTGCCCGCGGCCGCGAGGCGGGCCTGCCGCTCGCCATAGGCGGCGGCGCCGGCAACGCCGATCATCGCCTCCTTGATGCCCTGGAGCGGCGCGATGCCCCCGGCGATCATCATCTCTCGGCTCACCCTGTCGATATTTTCGGGGAGCGCGCTGACAACGGCGGCGGGCAGGCCGGCCTTGCGGGTAGCGGCGATGAAGGCGCGGGTGTCCGCGACATAGCCTTGTTTAGCGAACTCCAGAGTCGGGTGCGGATAGTCCTGCACCAAGAGGGCCGCATCGTAACCGTCGGCCAGGACGGCGCCGAACAGCTCGGTCAGTTCCGCCTCGTGCCCCCAGAGCGGCGTCGTGTAGTCCAGTGGATTGGAGACGGTCGCAACCTCCGGCAAGAGGGCGGCCGTGTTCTTCGCGGCCGACGGCGACGGCGAAGGGAACGAGAGGCCGAGCGGCTCGGCGTAGTCCGCCAGCAGTGTGACGTTGCCGCCGGACGCGGCGAAACCGGCCAGGCGCCGGCCGCGAGGCACGCCCGCGAGGGACACCACCTTGAGGGTCTCCAGGAGCTGGACCGGCGAGTCCACCCGGATGATGCCGAGGCGGTCGAAGAGGGCCTGGTAGACGTCGTCCTCGCCCGCCAGCGAGCCCGTGTGGGTGGTGGTCAGGCGGCGGCCGATCTCGGACGTGCCGGACTTGAGGGCCACGATGGGAACGCCGGCCTCAAGGGCGCGGATGGCCGCTTCGCAAAATCGCGGCACGTCGCGCAGTCCTTCGACATGGAGCCCGATCGCCATCACCGCCGGGTCGCCGATCAGGACATCGAGGTAATCCTCCACGCCGAGCATCGCCTGATTGCCGGCGGAGATGACATAGGCCAGGGGGACCGAACGCCGGTTCATGGTGATGTCGGAGCCCAACATGCCACTCTGAGTGACGACGGCGACTCCCCGTTCGACCCGCCGCCCGCCGAAGGGGAAGGGCCAAAGCGCGACCCCTCGCACGTAGTTGATGAGGCCGTAGCAGTTGGGCCCGACGAGCGCCATGTCGCCCGCCGCGCTCACGAGCGCCCGTTCGAGGGCCGCGCCCTCTTCCCCCAGCTCGCCAAACCCGGCGGTAAAGCAGACCACCCCGCCGGCGCCCTTACGGCGCAGCGCCTCCACGGTTTCGATCGCGGCACTGCGCGGGGCGGCCAGGAATACGGCGTCGGGCGCCTCCGGCAGGTCTTCGACATTGGCGAAGCAGGGATGGCCCGCCAGCGTCTGGCGGCGCGGATTGACGCCCCACACCGGGCCGTCGAATCCCATCGCCCGGCAATGCTCGGCCGCGATGGCGGCATCGTTCCCACCTATGAAGGCGGCATGCCGCGGCGCCAAAAGCCGCCCGAGATTCTGACGGGATCGCGAGGTCATGCGCCGTGCGGGCGCAACATCGACCGGGCGATGATGTGGCGCTGGATCTCCGACGTGCCGTCCCAGATGCGCTCCAGGCGGGCATCCCGCCACAGGCGTTCGATCGGCAGCTCGTCCATCAGCCCCATGCCGCCGAAGATCTGCACCGCGTGATCGGCGACGCGGCCGAGCATTTCCGAGGCGAACAGCTTGGCCATGGCCGCATCGACCGTCGTCATGCTGCCCTGCTCCGCCTTCCAGGCCGCTTGCATGACCAGGAGGTCGGCGGCTTGCAGTTCGGTCGCCATGTCGGCGAGCTTGAAGGAGGTGCCCTGAAAGCGCCCGATCGGCTGGCCGAACTGCTTGCGGCTGGCCGCCCATTCGGTGGCCAGGTCGAGCAGCCGTTCGGCCCGCCCGCAACAGCCGGCGCCGACCCACACCCGGCCCATGTGCAGCCATTCGTTGGCGAGCTCCAGCCCCCCGCCCTCGGCCCCGAGGATCTGGCCGGACCCGACGCGGCAGTCATCGAAGCTGAGCTGGTAGTTGTGATAGCCCCGGTGGCTGATGCAGCGCGGGCCGAGCCGCATGTCGAAGCCTTCGGCGCCGCGGTCGACCAGGAAGGCGGTGACCCTCTTGCGCGCGCCCTTCGCGGTTTCGTCGACGCCCGTGGCGGCGAAGACAATGGCGAAATCCGGCAGGGTGTGGCTGCTGATGAAGTGCTTCGAGCCGTTGATAAGGTAATCGTCCCCGTCGCGTTTCGCTCGCGTGGCCATGGACATGATGTCCGAGCCCGCCCCCGGTTCGGTCAGGGCAAAGCACTCGTGGCGCTCGCCGCGTACGCACGGCAACAGATAGCGCTCGCGCTGATCGCCTTCGCAAGCGAGCAGAATCTCCGACGGCCGCCCGATAAAATGCTGCAAGGCGAAGCTCGTCTTGGACAGCTCCCGCTCCATCAGAGCGAGACTGGTATAGCTGAGGCCGCCGCCGCCCACGTCTTCCGGAAGGTTGGCGGCGAAGAACCCCATCTCGATCGCCTTCTCTTTGATGCGCTCGCCCAGCTCGTCGGGCACGCCGCCGTTGCGCTCGACCTCCTCTTCATGGGGGCGGAGTTCGCTCTCCACGAACGCGCGGAGGGAGTCCACCAGCATGCGTTGCTCGTCGCTGGCCTGAAAGTCCATCGCACCCCTCCCCTGTCATGGCCGCTGCGGCACTGGGGTATGATGCATGTCGATCATCGGTCCCGGCCGGAACTATCCGACGGGAATAAAAATTTTTCGACAGGAGCCTTTTGGCTCAGACCAAATGGCGGGGAGCCGGTGGGAAGTCCTGGGCGGGCCTGTCGAATTGCTCTCATCTCTGTCGAAAAGTCGCAAATCGTGAAGGGTGTGAGCCTCGATCATGCTTCACGGTATCGAACACGGTATCGAACACGGTATCGAACACGGGATCGAACACCGGATCGAACACGGGGGCGAGCACGGGGGCGATGCCGCCCGGTCGATACCGGGCAAGCGGGCCATTGCAGCAAGGAGAGCGATGTCATGGGCGAAGAAGTCAGGGTCGAGCGCCGCGGGGCCGTCCTGGAGGTTACGCTGGACCGGCCGAAGGTGAATGCCATCGACCATGCGACCAGCCACCGGCTGGGCGAGGCCTTCGCCCTGCTGCGCAGCGACCCGGAACTCAGGGTTGCGATCCTGACCGGCGCCGGCGAGCGGATCTTTTCGGCCGGCTGGGACTTGAAGGCGCTGGAGAGCGGCGAACAGCAACTCGACAACTGGTGGGAAGGCGAGGCCGAGGTGCCCGGCGGCTTTGCCGGCATCACCGAGATGTGGGACCTCAACAAGCCGGTGATCGCGGCCTTGAACGGCCTTGCCATCGGCGGCGGGTTCGAGATCGCGCTCGCCTCGGACCTCATCATCGCGGCCGAGCACGTGGAATTCGCCCTGCCGGAGATGCCGCTCGGGATCATCCCCGATGCCGGCGCCATCCAGCGTCTTCCCCGCCGCATCCCCTATAATGTGGCGATGGAGATGCTGCTCCTGGGCCGGCGCATGCCGGCCGAAGAGGCCTACCGCCACGGCCTGATCAACCTCGTGGTGCCGGCCGAGGACCTGATGACGACCGCGCGCGAGTGGGCCGATCAACTGGCGAACGCGGCGCCTCTGGCCTTGCAGACGGTAAAAGAAGTGCTGCGCGCGATCGAGGGCGACACCATTCAATCGGCCTTCGCCACCATGCGCACCGGGGACCTGCCGACCTACCGGGCGATGCTCAAGTCCGAGGACGCCGAGGAGGGCGTGCGGGCCTTCGTGGAAAAGCGCAAGCCCGAGTTCAAGGGCCGGTGAGATAGAACGGGTGAGATAGAACGGGTGAGATAGAACAGCGGCAAGCGGCTGGGAGGGGTTCGAGCATGGCGAGAAAAGACCCAAGGGACGTCCGGCGGGTGATCAACATCGGGGCCGGCGCCATCGGCGGCGGCTGGTCGGCCCATTTTCTCGCCCACGGCTACCGGGTCACCACCTATCTGCACGATGCGGCCGAGGAAGGCCCGTTGCGCCAGCTCGTCGAGACCGCGTGGGTCAGCCTCGAGGCCCTGGGCCTGGCCGATGGGGCGTCGCTGGACAACCTCGCCTGCACGACCGATTTGGCCGAGGCCTGCGCCGCGGCGGACTTCGTGCAGGAGAGCGTGCCCGAGGACCTGGGCCTCAAGCAGGCGGTCTATGAGAAGCTGGGCGATCTGGTGCCGGCGGACGTGGTCATCGCCTCCAGCACGTCGGGCCTGTCGATGACCGACATCCAGGCCCGCTGTTCGACGCCGGAGCGCACCGTGGTCGCCCACCCCTTCAACCCGCCCTACCTGCTGCCTTTGGTCGAAATGATCGGCGGCGCCAAGACGGCGCCAGAGACGGTCGCCTGGGCGGCCGACTTCTACCGTCTGGTCGGCAAGGCGCCGCTGGTCATGGAGCGGGAGCTTCCGGGCTTCATCGCGACGCGCCTGCAGGAGGCCTTGTGGCGCGAGGCGCTCCACATGGTCGCCAACGGCGAAGCCACCGTCGAGCAGATCGATCTCGCCGTCGCCAACGGGCCCGGGCCGCGCTGGGCGGTCTTGGGCCCTTGCATGGCTTTTCACGTCGCCAGCGGCGAAGGCGGCATGGCCCACAACCTGGATCACTTCGGCCCCGCCTTGAAGCTGCCGTGGACCCGGCTCGAGGCGCCCGAGCTGACCGCCGAGCTGCGCGAGCGCATGGTCGA